>DAITMI010000036.1:19474-26202 GCA_036835225.1 Rhodoferax sp.
ACGATCTGGCCCTCCGACAGGTAATCGGTGACCTTCTCGACCCGCTCGTGCGCGATCTGGCTGATGTGCAGCAGACCGTCTTTGCCGGGCAACAGGTTGACCAGGGCGCCAAAGTCCAGAATCTTGGTGATCGCGCCTTCGTAGATCTTGCCGATTTCAACTTCAGCGGTGATCTGCTCGATGCGACGTTTGGCTTCCTCCGCCTTGGCCGGATCAGCCGAGGCGATGGTGATGGTGCCATCTTCATCGATGTTGATCTGGGTGCCGGTCTCTTCGGTCAGCGCACGGATGACAGAGCCGCCCTTGCCGATCACGTCACGGATCTTCTCGGGGTTGATCTTCATGGTGAACAGGCGCGGGGCGAAGGTGGACACTTCGGTCTTGGCCTCGGCCATGGCTTCCTGCATCTTGCCCAGAATGTGCATGCGCGCTTCCTTGGCCTGTGCCAATGCGACCTGCATGATTTCCTTGGTAATGCCCTGGATCTTGATGTCCATCTGCAGCGCGGTGATGCCGTTGGTGGTACCGGCCACCTTGAAGTCCATATCGCCCAAATGATCTTCGTCACCCAGGATGTCGGTCAGCACGGCAAAGCGGTTTTCTTCCTTGATCAGACCCATGGCGATACCCGCCACGTGGGCTTTCATGGGCACGCCAGCGTCCATCAAGGAGAGGCAGCCGCCGCAGACCGAAGCCATCGACGAGGAGCCGTTGGACTCGGTGATTTCCGAGACCACGCGCATGGTGTAGGGGAACTCTTCCTTGCTTGGCAGCACTGCCATCAGCGCACGCTTGGCCAGACGACCGTGGCCGATTTCGCGGCGCTTGGGCGTACCGACGCGACCCGTTTCGCCAGTGGCGAACGGAGGCATGTTGTAGTGCAGCATGAAACGGTCTTCGTACTCACCGGCCAGGGCGTCGATGCGCTGGGCATCGCGCTCGGTGCCCAGGGTGGTGACCACCAAAGCCTGGGTTTCACCACGCGTGAACAAGGCGGAACCGTGGGTGCGGGGCAGCACGCTGTTGCGGATTTCGATGGCACGCACGGTACGGGTGTCGCGGCCATCAATACGCGGCTCGCCGGCCAGAATCTGGCTGCGCACAATCTTGGCTTCAATGTCAAACAGCATGCCTTCCACAGCCACGCTGTCAAACGCGACACCATCGAGCTTCAGGTCAGCCATCACGACCGCATACGCTTCGCGGCAAGCGCGGGTACGGGCCTGCTTGTTGCGGATTTGGTAAGCAGCAGCCAGTTTCTCACCAGCCAGCGCGCCGACCTTGGCGATCAGCGGCTCGTTCTTGACCGGTGCTTTCCAGTCCCACACCGGCTTGCCGGCGTCACGCACCAGTTCGTGAATCGCGTTGATGGCAATGTTGCCCTGCTCATGACCGAACACCACGGCGCCGAGCATGATTTCTTCAGACAGTTGCTGGGCTTCGGATTCCACCATCAGCACGGCGGCTTCGGTGCCTGCCACCACCAGATCAAGGATGGAATCCTTGCGGGCGGTCTGACCTGGGTTGAGCACATATTCGCCATTGACGTAACCCACGCGGGCGGCACCGATCGGGCCGCTGAATGGGATGCCACTGACGGACAACGCGGCGCTGACCGCGATCAAAGCGGCAATATCCGCATCAACTTCAGGGTTCAGGGACAGGGTGTGGACCACCACATGCACTTCGTTGAAAAATCCTTCTGGGAACAGGGGGCGAATCGGACGGTCGATCAAGCGGCTGGTCAGCGTTTCAAACTCGCTGGGACGGCCTTCGCGTTTGAAGAAGCTGCCGGGGATCTTGCCAGCGGCATAGGTCTTTTCAAGGTAATCGACGGTCAGGGGGAAGAAGTCCTGACCAGCCTTGCCTTCGGTCTTGGCAACCACGGTCGCCAGCACCACGGTGCCATCCATGTCCAGCAGCACGGCGCCGCTGGCTTGGCGAGCGATTTCGCCGGTTTCCATGGTGACGGTGTTCTGACCCCATTGGAAGGTCTTGGTGACTTTGTTGAATATGCTCATATTTTTCTCCTGATCAATTTGGGAAGTGCAGGCCACCTCGCCCGAGCCCGGATTCGACACCACAGAACACGATGCCATTCCAGGGAAATTCAAATCGAATTCATCTGGAATGACACAGCTTCGCTCCGTTATTGCCTTCTCCGAAGTAAAAAACGCCTGAGCTAGCAACCTAACTCAGGCGTTCATCATTCGATGGATCGATTACTTGCGCAGACCCAACTTGGCGATCAGCGCGACGTAACGTTCAGCATTTTTGGACTTCAGGTAGTCCAGCAGCTTGCGGCGGCGGCTCACCATGCGCAACAGACCACGGCGACCATGGTGGTCTTTGGCGTGGGTCTTGAAGTGGGGGGTGAGTTCGTTGATACGGGCGGTCAACAGTGCCACTTGCACTTCGGGGCTGCCTGTGTCACCGGCCTGGCGTGCGTTGTCTTTGACGACAGCGGCTTTGATACTGGATGCGATCATGCTATTTTCCTGTTTGTAGTAAAACTTGCGTCAGGCGCTGGAACTGCCCCTGACGTGCGCTTGTGCGGTATGCAAAGCCTTGCGATTATAACCCGACCCCAGGCGGCGCGCGCTTGGTGTCGCTCCGCCACACCCTGCCAGGGGCGATGCCAGCCGCCCGGCAGAGCCGGTTCGGCGGCATCCCTGAGCTAAACCACTCCCGACGTCGCTTGCTTCGCCAACCAGCCTTGAAGGCGCTCAACGCCCTGCACCAGCCGCTGCACATCCTTGGACGCAAAGCACCAGCGCAACCAGCCCCGGGCCTCAGGCGCAAACGCGTCGCCCGGCGCCAGGCCCAGGCCGGCTTCCACGACCAGCCGTTTGGCGGTGCTGAGTGAATCATCGAAGCCCGCCAGCCGGAAAAAGGCGTACATGCCCCCGCGCGCCGGCGCCACCTGCACCCCCGGAATCGCCTGTAGCAGGGGAATCAGTGTGTCACGGCAGGCCTTCAGATGGGCCACCACCTGGGGCGTCACCTCATCGGTTCGCCGCAGGGCTACTACACCCGCCCGCTGCGTGAAAACGCTGGCGCACGAGGTGTTGAACTCAATCAGCTTGCCCATGTGGTGCGTCATGGCGGGGGGCATCACCAGCCAGCCCAGCCGCCAGCCTGTCATGAGGAAACTCTTGGAAAAGCTGTGCACCACCACCAGGCGGTCATCGGACGTGGCGACATCCAGAAAACTGGGCGCGCAGCCATTGCTCGTGGGCTCGTAGTAAAGCCGTTCATACACTTCATCCGCCAGCAGCCAGGTGCCGGTGCGCCGGCAATGCTCCAGGATGCGCTCCTGCTCTTCACGCGTCAACGTCCAGCCGGTCGGATTGTTCGGCGCGTTGATGATCAGCACCTTGGTGGACGCTGTGACAGCCTCTAGCAACGCCGGCATGTCCAGCGTCCACGCGCCATCGAGCGGGGTCAGGGCCACGCACTTGACGCGGGCGCCCATGATGGCGGGCTGCGCCGTCAGGTTGGGCCAGACGGGCGTCACGGCCACCACCTCATCGCCGGCATCGATCAGCTGCTGCATGGCCAGCATCAGCGCGTTGACGCCACCGCTGGTGACTGCCACCCGCTCCACACCAATCGGGCCATGCCGCGCGCTCATGTAGTCCGAGATCGCTTCGCGCAACTCGGGCAAGCCCAGGTTGTGCGAATAGAACGTCTCACCACGCTGCAGCGAATCGATGGCCGCTTGCCGGATGAAATCGGGCGTGACTTCATCACTCTCGCCAAACCAGAATGCCAGCACATCACTGCGCCCCATGCCGGCGTTGGCGACTTCGCGGATTCGGGACTCTTCAAGGTTCTGGATGACTTGGCGCATGGCGGGCTTCAGGTTGGGGATAAATTACGGCACCGGACGCTGCATCTTGCAACTGGTGGGCTGCTCGGCGCTGGCGGCGGTGATGGTTTTGATGACCCGAAAACCGTAGCCCGAGCCTTCGACATCGAACTTCACGCCGGGGGCGCCTTGCCGGTCCATCACGCCCACCACCAGCGGCTGCTGGAACTGGTGGTCCGACGCCCGCATCGCTCCGTTTTGTGAAGCAAACGTGACGTTAGCCCTCTCCAGATGGGCGGAGACCGCTATCGAATTAGTAGTGCCGGCCTTTTCTATCGCCTGCACCAGCGACTCCACCATCAGCTGCATGCGCATGTGCACGTAGTCGTCTGCCGGCTTCGGAAAGCGTTGCCGGAAAGCCTGGTAGAAGGCTTCGCTCTGCGCCGTCGCCACATTGGGCAGCCAGTCGGCCACCGCCACCACTTTGCCAATGCCGGCGTCCCCAATGGCAGCCGGTGCACCCAGCGCGTTGCCGTAAAAGGTATAGAACTTGCCCTCAAAGCCGACTTCTTTCGCCGCTTTCACCAGCAGGGTCAGGTCGTTGCCCCAGTTGCCCGTGATGACCGCCTGCGCGCCACTGACCTTGATCTTGGCGGCGT
The DNA here is from genome assembly GCA_036835225.1 of Rhodoferax sp. Lineage (GTDB taxonomy): Bacteria > Pseudomonadota > Gammaproteobacteria > Burkholderiales > Burkholderiaceae_C > Rhodoferax. The sequence continues at coordinate 23,945 of DAITMI010000036.1, forward strand.
ACGGCAAAAAGTCCTTCACACGCCCAACCGGGTGCAGCTCCTCGCCCACCAGCCGCACGTCCGGACGCTGCAGGCCGAGCTGGCGTTTGGCTTCGCGCGCCACGGCATGACCAAAGCTGTAGTCCTGGCCAATGAGGTAAACACTTTTCAGGGTCTTATCCTCTTTCAGCACGTCCATCAGTGCGGCCATGCGCATGTCAGCATGGGCGTCAAAACGAAAGTGCCAGAAACTGCATTTCTCGTTGGTCAGAATAGGATCGACGGCCGAGTAGTTCAGGAACAGCACGCGCTTGGTCGGTTCGCGCTCGTTGTGCTTGTTGATGGCATCAATCAGCGCCGCTGCCGTGGCTGATGAATTACCCTGCACGATGAATTGGGCACCGTCGTCAATGGCCGACTTGAGGGCCGTCAGGGCTTCCTCGTTCTGACCCTTGCTGTCGTAACGCTCCAGCGCCAGGGGGCGACTGCCACCAACGCTGCCGCCGAGCTTCACGCCGCCGCGTGCGTTAACGCGCTCCACCGCCCAGATCAGGTTGCGGAACACCGCCTCGCCGGTGTTGGCAAACGGGCCGCTCAAGCCCTCGATCATGGCGACCTTGATGGGTGGAGGTGCGGGTGCAGGCGCGGGCTGCGCCAGCGACAGGGCCGGCACGCATAGCGCCACCGCCAGCAATTTCAAGGCCCGACGGGGAAGAATAAACATATTGAAATCTCTCTTGAATACAGCCACTTCACTCGCAGATTCGATGCAAGCGATGCTTCATGTTGAACGCCGCGCAGTGTACAAGGAGTTAAATCATGTTTTTTGCCGCTACCGCCCCTGCCAGCCTTCGCCGTCCCGTCTATTCACCGGCGAGCCGTTCATTGGAGCGTTTTCTCTCCGATGCGCAACTGGCCAGCCGTCAAAAATCATGCGCTGTAACGCAGGATGACAAGTCCTATACGCTGACCTTTGATGTGCCCGGCATTGCGAAGGAGCAGTTGACCATCGGCATTGAAGGCAGCATCGTGCGCATTGAGAGCCAAGAAGGCGCGCCACGTCACTACAAGCAAGCCTATGAACTGCCACAGGACATTGATGTGGCAAGCAGCGAAGCCAAACTGGAAAACGGTGTGCTCATGCTCAAGCTCGGCAAACGAGTGCCAGTGAGCCGGGTGACCAAGTTGCCGATCAACTGATTTACTATTAATACGATAGCTTCATGCACAATCATTACGCGGGCTAGAGGCCTATTTACAGCGAATCCAGCGGCCAGCGCGGTTTCACGTCAAAAGCGTAAACCTCGCTGGCTGTTTGTTGTCCGGACTGCAGGCGCATGGCAGCCGCCATGGCAATCATGGCGCCGTTGTCGGTACACAGATGAAGTTCGGGGTAATGCACCCGCACCCGGCGCTTGGCGCACTCGGTATTGAGTTGCTGGCGCAGCATCCGGTTGGCGCCGACGCCGCCCGCCACCACCAGCCGCTTCAAGCCGGTTTGGTTCAGCGCGGTGAGCGACTTCTTGACCAACACATCCACAATCGCCGCTTGGGTTGAAGCCGCCAGATCCGCCAGCACGTTGGCAGGCAAGGCCTCGACCGCGCAGTCTTGCGCCAGCGCGAGCTTTTTGGCCTGCACCATCACCGCGGTTTTCAAACCGGCAAAGGAAAAATCAAGATTGCCGCTGTGCAGCAAGGGACGCGGCAGCTTGAAGGCGGCGGGGTCACCCTGCTCGGCCAGCCGCGACAGCGCCGGACCGCCCGGATAACCCAAGCCCAGCAACTTGGCCGACTTGTCAAACGCCTCACCGGCGGCGTCATCAATCGTCTCGCCCAGCAGCGCGTAACGCCCGACGCCATCCACCCGCATCAATTGGGTGTGACCGCCCGACACCAGCAGGGCGACGAATGGAAATTCAGGTGGATCAGCGCTCAAAAATGGCGACAGCAAGTGGCCCTCCAGGTGGTGCACGCCCAGTACCGGCTTGCCCAAGGCCGCGCCCAGGGCGCACGCCACGCCCGCGCCCACCAGCAGGGCGCCGGCCAGACCGGGACCGCGGGTAAAGGCCACCACATCCACATCCGCCAGGGTTCGCCCCGCCGCCGCCAGCACCTGCTCGGTGAGGGGTAACACGCGGCGGATATGGTCGCGGCTGGCCAGCTCGGGCACCACGCCGCCGTAGGCCTGATGCATCGCGATCTGGCTGTGCAGGGCATCGGCCAACAGCACCGGCAGTTCACTGCCGCGGACCTCGACCAGGGCTACGCCCGTTTCGTCA
>DAITMI010000037.1:0-25890 GCA_036835225.1 Rhodoferax sp.
GAGCAATCGCCCCAGCAATGGCCGTTGCGCGAAGGCGAGACCCAAGGCCAGGCCCACTTGTATGCAGACGGCATCTTTCCCACGCCCGACGGCCGCGCCCACTTCGTCAACACGGTGTACAGAGAAGTCGCCGATCCCCGCGAGTCGCGCTACCCGTTCTCGCTAACCACCGGGCGCCTGCGCGACCAGTGGCATGGCATGAGCCGCACCGGCACGCTGGGCCGCCTGTTTGGCCACGTCAGTGAGCCCTCTGTCCAGATGAACCCGCAGGACATGGCGCGCCGCCTGCTCAAAGACGGCGATTTGGTGCACGTCACCAGCAAACGCGGCTCGATTCTGCTGCCGGTGCAAGCCAGCGTCGAGCTGGGAATGAGCCAGGTCTTCATGGCCATGCACTGGGGCGAAGAATTTCTGAGCGGCATCAGCCCCACCGGCCAGCGGCTGGCCGGGGTCAACGCCCTCACCACCTCGGCTTTTTGTCCCGACTCCAAGCAGCCCGAGTTCAAACACGCCGCCGTCAAGGTGCTCAAGGCGGAGCTGCCCTGGTCCCTGCTGGCGGTGGCCTGGTTGCCGTCCGACCGGGTGCTGTCGGCGCGCGCGGAACTGCAGTCACTGATGGCCCGGTTTCCGTTTGCCAGTTGCACCACTTTCTCCAACAACACACCCGCCGATATGCCTTCGGGCGAACGCAGCGGCCTGCTGTTTCGCGCGGCCGGCCACGAAGCGCCAGCGGACGAGCTGCTGCACCAAATCGAAACCCTGCTGAAGCTCGACGGTGCCGACATCCTGCGTTACTTTGATAAAAAACGGGGCCAGCGCCGCGCGGTGAATCTGGTGCATGGGGACGTTGATGTCACGCTGGATGGTTTCATGCTGGCCGGTGACACCAGCGCCCAGAGCTGGATCAAGACGCTGCTGCAAGACCAACTGCCCGCCCACACCTATGGCCGCGCCCTGCTGGTGCCCGGCGCCAAGCCGCCGATCGCCGTGGTGTCGCGTGGCAAACAGGTGTGCGCCTGCTTCAACGTGACCGATGTGGCGATTGACGCGCATCTGGCCAGCTGCCAAGGCTCGGACAAAGTGCGGCTGGACGCGCTGCAGTCTGCGTTGAAGTGCGGCACCAACTGCGGCTCCTGCGTGCCCCAGCTGCAGCGCATGGTGAAGGGCACCCGGCAAATGGCCATTGCAGTGGTGTGAGCGGCCGAATTGAAATCCAGTCCACCCCAGCTGGCGATCCAACCATTGGGCACCCAGTATTCACGTTCAGTGTCAGTCATGTTCGTCAGTCCGCTTATTACGAACCGAATGACCGTCAATGCGAGTGCAAGTGATGTGCATCCGGCACATGCGGATGTTCATGACGCATTGGTTCGTGCCGATGCCAATGGCTGTGGTGCCCCAAAGGTACGACATCATGGGTGTGCAGGTGGTGCCCATCCTCATGCGTATGGGCATGTTCGTGTTCGAGCTCTTCATGGTCGTGCTCGTGACCGTGCGACTCAAATAAATGCAGCACAACGCCGAGCAACATCAATACACCGCCTGCGCCCAGCATCCAAGTGCCAGAGCGGCTACCGAATGCGAACGCGCCCAGTGCCCCGATGAACGGCGCAAACGCAAACACGGAGCCTGTACGTCCTGCACCAAACTCCCGCTGCGCGAGCAAATACAGCCGCAAGCTCAGCCCATAGCCGGTAGCGCCAATGACAAGCAGGGCACCCGCCGTGATGAGTCCGGGCAATGGTTCGCCAAATAGAAAGGCAAGACCCACTGTCGCACATGCCCCCAAGCTGGATTTGACAAGAACAACCTGCCCTGGGTCGCGTTCCGCAACGCCACGCGACAGTGTGTTGTCTATCCCCCATGCGGCGGTGGCGACCAACACTGCCAACAGCCCCAACAATTGGGTGTCTCCGGCAATACCTTGCTCCAAAACCAGCGCCACGCCACCAGCAAGCAGGAACAGCATGGCGGTTCCTACCCGTTTGTCCATGGTCTCGCCGTAGAGTCGCCATGCCAGCACTGCCGTGAACAGTGCTTCCAGTGTGAGCATGAGTGAGGCGCTGGAGCCACTGGTGCGTTGCAGTCCCCAGGCCAGTGCCACTGGGCCGATGACCGCGCCAAAACCTGCCATGGCAACCATACGCGGCAGGTCTGCGCGCCGCAGGCCCGCCTCCCGCTCAGGGGGATGGCGCATCAAGAGCGAAACCGCGGCCGCTCCTGCATACAGCAGTGCTGCGGTCGTGAAAGCGCCGAGCCCTTGCCCGAAATACTGCACCAGCGGCGTGCTGAGCCCAAACAGCGCAGCTGCCAACAGTGCAAGTGAACCGCCCCTGAGGGCTGGTGCAGACATTCGGGTATTCAAGGCTTACTTTCCAGTGAAGTTGGCTGCGATGAAGTTGCCAGTCAGTGTGTAGAACATATAGAGGGTCTGCTTGGTGGCGTCTTTCTCTGCTGGGTTCTTGAAGGTGAGCTTCCATTCCTTCATGTTCTTACCTTCAACCGTTTCAGCCTTGTCCAGTTTGACCGACTTCCAGGCAGCGTCGATTTTGCCCTTGCTTGCCAACGAATCCTTGTAGTCGCTGGCGCAGCCCACGATAAGGACTTCCTTCACGGGCGCATGACCGTGGAAGTGGCAGCCACCGCCAGCGCCCGCAAAAGCGGAAGGCGCTGCAAAACAGGATACGGTCAGAGCGGCGATAGATACGAATTTTTTCATGATGATTTCCCTGGGGGGTAAAGTAGGTGTGAACGATTGAAGGGCCTCAAAGGGCGTTGCGGCTGGAGTCCAGCGTCTTGTCAATGTCCATGTCCTCATGGATGTGCTTGTGTTCTTGGACTGGGAAGCGGAAGCTGTCCGGGTTGGCGTCATGTTGGTAGCCGTGCAGTTGCATGAAGAGCAAATACACCCCGGCATAAATCAAACCCAGGTTGGCGGCGAAACTGAACCGCTTGAAGGATGGACGATGGCGCCAGAACGCCAGCAAGCCAACCATCACCGTCAAAGCGGCAATCTGACCAATTTCCACGCCTACGTTGAAGCTCAGAATGCGCAACAGCATGCCGGTGCTGTCGTCACCCAAGGGCAACTGTTGCAGACGGGTAGACAGGCCAAAACCGTGCAGCAAGCCAAAGCCAAAGACAGCGGCCAACAGGTTGGGCGACTTCATGTCAAAGACACGCTGAAAGCCCCCGTTGTTGTCAAAGCCCTTGTAAATCACACTGATGGCGATGATGGCGTCGACCAGGTAGTAGTTCCAGGTGATTTTGAAATAGGTCGCAAAAATCAGGGTGATGCAATGTCCCAGCGTAAAGACGGTGACGAACTTCGCCACGTCCTTGAAGCTGGTCAGGAAGAACACCACGCCAAACAGGAACAGCAAGTGGTCATAGCCGGTCAGCATGTGACTGGCACCCAGTCCGATGAAACGGACGTAACCACCATCGAGCATGCTTTGCCGGTCAGCTTCAGAAATGCCGTGAGCAAATGCTACGAGTGGCAAAGCCATGAGCAGCAGGGCCATGAATCGGCCAAAAATAAGTTTTTTCATTGATAGGGCAAACGTAAAGTTGTCGCGCAATAGCGCACATGCAGCTCCCGGCTCAATACAGCGGGTAGCTCCGAGAGGGATTCAGATTGCGAAAGTCAGCAGCCCGCCATCAAGGGGGCCGGGTCTTTCATTACGCGTTTTGCATGGGTGGCCGCAGGGGGCCTTCAAGCGTGGGAGAGTGCCAAATGACGTGGCTGGCCTCAAGGGGCGACATGGACCGACTGTGCGCAAACGAAGGCTGTAACGAGGTCAAAAACCCGGTGGCATTGGTTCCAGAGTCTGCGTGCAGGTGCTGCACAAGGCCGTCATCGTCCATGTGCAAGGCATGGTCTGCATGGTGGTGGTGAGTGACATCTTGGCTGTGCACTGCCAAATGCTCCAGCTCGCCGGCCCGCTGTGCCACCGTCACCGGGCCGAGCATCGCCATTGACTGCCACAAGAGGACAGCCAGAAGTATGAGTGCGCGAAGACTGCGTGACATGGGGTTGGATTTTAAGGGCATCTCCATGTTCGGAAACTGGTTCCAGTGTTGGTTTTTGAAGCCGCTGGCATCGACTTGCGTGAAAACTTCTGGGGCGTGTCATTCTCTGCGCGTGGTCAATGACCATCACGAAACGTGACGGGCTTCACTTGTATTTGGCTTCCAGATGACGCGGGTAATCCGACTCACCGACGTCACTGCCCTGCAAAGCGCCGCGCAGGCTGGCCGTGATCTTGCTTGTGGGAAGTTCGGCATCCACAGGCAGCGTCAGCTACGCAAAATAATCAGCCTCCAGCACCGATACCGAACGGCCCTGCGTGCGGGCGTAGGCTTTAGCGGCGGCAATCAGCGTTTCGTCGAGTCTGAGCGTGAGTTTGGTGGGCATAGTGGCCTTTGACGTATTTAATTTAAAAAATTGTGCGTCCATCACCGCCCACAACGCAACTGCATTCACGATATAACCCCATGTCATCAACACACTCCAAGCATCTCGCCCCATGAGCATCAGCCACTACATCAAGGAAATCGGGCGCGGCAAAGACGGGGCTCGCTCCCTCACGCGCGAACAAGCGGCCAACCTGTTCGGCCAGGTGCTGGACGGCGCGGTCACCGACCTGGAGGTCGGTGCCTTTTGCCTGGCCATGCGCATCAAGGGCGAAACACCGCTGGAGATGGCCGGGTTTCTGGACGCCACCCACGCGCGGCTGCACAAAATCCCCATGCAAGGACGCACCGCCGTGGTGCTGCCCAGCTATAACGGCGCACGCAAACTGCCGGTGCTCACGCCCCTGCTGGCGCTGCTGCTGGCGCGTGAGGGCCTGCCTGTCGTGGTGCATGGCACGGCCACCGAGTCCAGCCGGGTTTCAGCACAAAATGTGCTCGCAGCCCTTTCTGTACCTGCGCAAGCAGCTATTGAAACAATAGCAAATGGTAGCGTGCAGTTTATTCCCACCAGCCTGCTGTGCCCCGGCCTGCAGCGCCTGCTGGACGTGCGCCGCGTGGTCGGTCTGCGCAACCCGGCGCACAGTCTGGTCAAGCTGATGAACCCTTGCGACAGTGCGGCCGTGGTAGTGAGCAGCTACACCCATCCGGAGTACGCCGAGTCCATGGCCGCCACCTTTCGGCTGGTGCAGGCCACGGCCCTGCTGCTGCGCGGCACCGAAGGCGAACCGGTGGCCGACCCGCGTCGTACCCCGGCCATGGACGCTTTTGCCGACGGCGAGGTCACCCGCGTCCAGGAGGCACAAGGTGGAACGCTGGCCAGCGTGCCGGGTTTGCCCGCGCCTGACGTGCAGAGCACCGCCCGCTGGATCCAGGCGGTGCTGGACGGGCAAGCGCCGGTGCCCACCTCGCTGGCGCTGCAGGTGGCACACATCGTGCAACTGTCTGGCCCAACGAGAAAGGCCCCATGACCCGCAACACCACGCCCCGTGCCAGCCAAGGCGCCTCCACGCTGACTGGCCAAGGCAGCGGCACCCTCGTCGGGGCGGACCCGGGCGACCCCGAACTGCGCACCAGCAAAGCCCTGAAGGCGATTCAAGCCGCCACCGTGCTGCTGGTGGACGGCCTGTCACGCAACGCCATCCAACTGTGCAACAAGCAAGTGACCTGAAGACACTGGCACTGGGCATCTAGCCGGCCGCCCTCTGCCCGGCTGCGTCTAAACTGCGCCCCATGCAAACTTTTGACGTCGTCATCGTGGGAGCTGGCGCGGCCGGCTTATTCTGTGCCGGTGTGGCCGGGCAACTGGGCCTCAAGGTGCTGGTCATCGACCACGGCGCCGCCGTGGCGGAGAAAATCCGCATTTCGGGCGGCGGGCGCTGCAACTTCACCAACCTGGGCACCACGCCGGCCAATTTTCTTGGCAACAACCCGAATTTTTGCCGCTCGGCGCTGTCGCGCTACACGCCGCGTCACTTCACCGAGCTGCTGCAACGCCATGGCGTCCCGTTTCACGAAAAACACAAAGGCCAGCTGTTCTGCGACCGCTCCGCCGAAGACATCATCCAGATGCTGCTGGCTGAGTGCGATGCCGGGCAGGTCACGCGCTGGCAGCCTTGCAGCCTCAAAAATATTAGGTTTTCCGCCTCCAGCCCAGAAGGAACGGGCGCTGGCAGCTATGACATTGATAGTGATCGCGGCACTGTGCAGGCGCGCGCAGTCGTTATCGCCACCGGTGGCCTGTCCATCCCAAAAATTGGCGCGACCGACTTCGGCTACCGTGTCGCCCGCCAGTTTGGGCTGCGCATGGTCGAGCCGCGCCCGGCTTTGGTGCCGCTGACTTTTGACGGTGCCGCCTGGGCGCCGTATGCCCAACTGGCCGGCCTGTCGCTGCCGGTGCAAATTGAGACCGGTAGCAAAAAAGAAAAAATGAGCTTTCTGGAAGACCTGTTGTTCACGCATCGCGGCCTGAGCGGCCCGGCCGTGCTGCAGATTTCGAGCTACTGGCAGGCTGGCGCCCCGATTCGACTCAATCTGGCCCCTGACACCGATGTGCTGCAGTCGCTCACCCGGGCCAAAGCCACCTCACGCAAATTGATTGCCAATGAGCTGGCCGGCCTGGTGCCCTCGCGCCTGGCCGATGCCTGGGTGGCGCAGGACACCGCCCTGGGCCAAAACTGGCAGCGCCCCATCAACGAGGCCACCGACAAGGGGCTGGCCGCGCTGGCGGAACGCCTGGCACGCTGGGAACTGACCCCCACCGGCACCGAGGGTTACAAAAAAGCCGAGGTCACCGCCGGTGGCGTGGACACGCGGGATTTGTCGTCGCAGACGCTGGAATCGAAGCAGCCCGGCCTGTATTTCATTGGCGAAGTGGTGGACGTGACCGGCTGGCTGGGCGGCTACAACTTCCAGTGGGCCTGGGCCAGCGGCCATGCCTGCGCACAGGGTTTGGCCGCCACGCTGCTGGCCGGACGCGCAAATGCATGACGCAGGGCATTGAATTCCTTGCAGACAACGCTATAATCCAAGGCTTTGCTGGCAAACCCCCGCTGCCTGATCAACTTTTAAGCGGGGGACATCGCACGATATTCTTCAACTGGCCCGATCTTCCTTTGGCTGAAGTCTGCATATTTTGGACACCATTACGTAATGACAACCATCCGTGTAAAAGAGAACGAACCCTTTGACGTGGCCCTGCGCCGCTTTAAGCGCACCATTGAAAAACTGGGCCTTTTGACTGACTTGCGCGCACGCGAGTTCTACGAAAAGCCAACTGCCGAGCGCAAGCGCAAGAAGGCTGCCGCCGTCAAGCGCAACTACAAGCGTATTCGCGCCATGCAGTTGCCCAAGAAGATGTACTGATCCAGTACATCCGGGAAGGCACTTAGCTCAGGTTAAAACCAAAGTTAGGGCCTCAAAAAAAGCTCGCCGGGGACGCTCAGGCGGGCTTTTTTTATGTTTTTTTTGACGAAAATTGCAGCCCTGTTTCGTTTTCAATTCGGTGCGAGACTAGGCGCACCATTGCAGACAGTGCTTTAGCACGGCAAGATGGGGCAACAACGTATCGAATCGAATCGAATTGGAAACGAAACCATGACACTCAAAGACCAGATCACCGATGACATGAAAACCGCCATGCGTGCCAAAGACAGCGAGCGCCTGGGCACCATCCGCCTGCTGCTGGCCGCGGCCAAGCAAAAAGAGGTCGATGAGCGCGTGGTGGTGGACGACATCGCCATGGTGGCCATCGTGGACAAACTGATCAAGCAGCGCAAGGACTCGATCACCGCCTTCACCCAAGCCAATCGCATGGACCTGGCGGACAAAGAAGCGGCTGAAGTGAAGGTGCTGGAGGCCTACCTGCCGCAGCGCCTGAGCGCCGAGCAAGTGGCGACTGAGGTCAAGGCCATCGTGGCGGAACTGGTGGCCGAGCTGGGCCGCAATGTGGGTCCAGGCGACATGGGCAAGGTGATGGGCGCTGCCAAAACACGTTTGGCAGGCCAGGCCGAGATGGGTCAGATTTCTGCGGCGGTCAAGGCCGCGCTGGCCGGCTAACTCAGCTACCCGCCACCTTCATCCGGTTCACCAGAATCGAGCCGACCGTCTTGGCGCCGTAGTTGTAGGCGTCCGCCCCCACCGCCTGGATGCCTTTCAGCATGGCTTTCATGTTGCCGGCGATGGTGATCTCCTCCACCGGAAAAGCGATGCGGCCCTTCTCCACCCAGAAGCCGCTGGCGCCGCGTGAATAGTCGCCGGTGACGTAGTTCACGCCGCTGCCCATCAACTCGGTCACGAACAAGCCGGTGCCCAGTTTTTGCAGCATCGCGTCCAGGTCGTCCCCGGCGCGCGTCAGGCGCGAGGTCAGAGTCAGGTTGTGCGAGCCGCCGGCGTTGCCGGTGGTTTTCATGCCCAGCTTGCGGGCCGAATAACTGCCCAAAAAATAGCCCTGCACCCGCCCGGCTTCCACCACCTGGCGGGCTTTGACCTTGACCCCCTCGTCATCAAACGGCGAACTGCCTTTGCCGCGTTTGACAAACGGGTCTTCCATGATGTCAATGTGCTTGGGCAGCACCGGCTTACCCAGCGAGTCCAGCAAGAACGAACTCTTGCGGTACAGGGCGCCGCCACTGATGGCCTGCACAAAGCTGCCTAGCAGACCCGCCGCCAGCGGCGACTCGAATAAAACAGCGCATTCCGTCGTCGCAATCTTGCGCGCCTTCAGCCGGCTCAAGGCACGCTCGGCCGCATAGCGGCCGATGGCCTCGGGCGAGGCCAGGTCGCCGGCGTTGCGCATCGAGCTATACCAGGCGTCGCGCTGCATGTCATTGCCCTTGCCGGCAATCGGCGACACCGACAGGGAATGGCGCGAGCTGGCATAGCCGCCCCGAAAACCGCGCGTGTGGGCGCTGAAGAAATGCGACTGCTGGGCCGACACGCCGGCACCCTCGCTGTTGGTGATGCGTTTGTCGGTCTGCAGGGCCGCCGCTTCGCAGACCATGGCCAGCTGGGCCGCCTGTTCACTGTTGATGGCCCAGGGGTGGAACAGGTCCAGGTCGGTGCGCTGCCTGGACGGCAGCGCCACATCGCGGGCATCCGGCAAGCCGGCCATCGGGTCTTCGGCGGTGAAGCGCGCAATGTCATAGGCCGCCTGCACGGTTTGTTCGATCGCGGCTCTGGAGAAGTCGGAGGTGCTGGCATTGCCGCGGCGTTTCCCCAGGTACACCGTGACCCCCAGCGACTTGTCGCGGTTGCGCTCCACATTTTCCAGCTCGCCTTTGCGCACCGACACGCTCAGGCCGCAACCCTCGGACGCCTCAGCGCCAGCGTCGGTCGCACCCAGTTTTTTGGCATGCGCCAGGGCGGTGTCCACCAGCTCTTCAAAGTAGGGGCGGCTGTAGCTAAAGCCGGCGGCAGCGCTGGGCTGGGATGGGGTCATATTGGGTTTCTTCATATCGGAGGCTATGATACTTGGCTCTGCGGAACTCTGTGTCCGCCTCTCCCCCCATTTTCCCTACCATGTCACGCAAATTCAAAAAAGGCTATTTCGTCAGAGGTGAGTTCGTCGCCGAAGGCAGCGAACGCGACCTGGAGCTCAAGCGCGAGCTCAAAGGCACCGACGACCAAAGCCGAACCGATCTCAAACGCGAAAGCCTGGAGCTGCAAAAACTGGGTGAAGACCTGTTGACGCTGCGCCCCGACCTGATGAAACGCCTGGCCCTGACCGAGAAGCTCAAGGACGCCGTGGTCGAGGCCAAGCGCATCACCAACTTCGAAGGCAGACGCCGCCAGATGCAGTTCATCGGCAAGCAGATGCGGCTGATCGATCCAGCGGTGCTGGCGACGGTGCGCGCCGCCCTGAGCGAGCAGTTCAGTGGATCGGCGCATGAGAACCTGGTGCTGCACCTGGCCGAGACCTGGCGCGACCGCCTGATTGCCAACGATGATGCGTTTGGCGAATGGATCACCAAGTGCCCCGACACCGATACGCAACAGCTGCGCGCCCTGATTCGCCAGGCCCGCAAGGACGTCAAGCCCGAGAAGCCCGGTGAGGCCGTGCGCCATGGCCGCGCCTACCGGGATATCTTTCAAATTGTGCGTGAGCAGCTGTCGAATCAAGACAACCCGGATGCGGCCGGTGCCGCAGCTGAAGGAGCCGAGACGCCATGACGACCGCGACCAGCCAGCCATTCGATCCCATCAAAATTGGCATCGTCTCCATCAGCGACCGCGCGTCCAGCGGCGTGTATGTTGACCAAGGCTTGCCTGCCCTGCAGGACTGGCTGACGCGTGCCCTGAAAAACCCGCTGCAGTTTGAGCCCCGCCTCATTCCGGACGAACTGGCCACCATCAGCGCCACCCTGCTGGAACTGGTCAATGCCGGTTGCGCGCTGGTGCTGACCACCGGCGGCACCGGTCCGGCCCGGCGTGATGTCACGCCCGAGGCCACGCTGGCGGTGGCGCACAAGGAAATGCCCGGTTTCGGTGAGCAAATGCGCCAGATCAGCCTGAAGTTTGTCCCGACCGCGATTCTGTCACGGCAGGTGGCGGTGATCCGGGACCAGACCCTGATCATCAACCTGCCGGGGCAGCCCAAGTCCATTCAGGAAACGCTGGAAGGCCTGCGCGGCAGCAACGGCGAGTCCCTGATGGCCGGCATCTTTGCGGCGGTGCCCTACTGCGTTGACCTGATTGGCGGGCCGTACCTGGAAACCAACGACGACGTGTGCAAGGCCTTCCGACCCAAAGCGGCGATGCGGCCCAGCCCCGCCACCACGCTTCCGGGCTGACTTACTTGCCCACCAGCTGGTTGAGCTTGTCGGCCTCAAAGTGCTCGCTGCGGGCGGCGTCGCCGGGCAGCGCATTCGCTTCGTGGCGCTGCGCCGACAGCTTCTCGATGGTCTGCCACAGCAGGGCAATCTGGTGCTCCTGCGCGGCGGCGTTATCGATCAGGCCACGCATGGCCTGACTCAGCGGATCGTCATTTTGCGTGACACCGTAGGCGGAAAAACCCATTTTGGAGGCCGCTTCTTCCCGCTTGACATCCAGTTCCGCCTGGATGATGCGGGCCGGGTTGCCCACGGCCGTGGCGCCGGCCGGCACCGGCTTGGTCACCACTGCATTCGAGCCCACTTTGGCACCGTCGCCGACCGTGAAGCCGCCCAGCACCTGCGCGCCGGCGCCCACCACCACATTGCGTCCCAGCGTGGGGTGGCGCTTGACCCCCTTGTAGAGCGAGGTGCCGCCCAGGGTGACGCCCTGGTAAATGGTGCAGCCATCGCCAATTTCGGCCGTCTCCCCCACCACCACGCCCATGGCATGGTCAAAGAAAACCCGATCACCAATCTTGGCACCCGGGTGGATTTCAATGCCGGTGAGGAAGCGGGTGAGGTGGGAAATAAAGCGACCCAGCCATTTGAAGCCGTGGCGCCAGCACCAATGGGCGCGCCGGTGCAGCACCAGGGCATGCAAACCGGGATAGCAAGTGAGCACCTCCCAGGCGCTGCGCGCCGCCGGGTCGCGGTCAAGAATGCATTGAATGTCGGAGCGGAGTCGGGAAAACATCGTGCAAGTCTAGCCTTTTGAGGGGGCCGTCCCGTCCCGCAAGGACTTGGCCTGCGCGGCCGTTTGTTCCATCATTTTGGCGATCCCCCGCAGAATATGAATTTCCTCCGGCGTCACACCGGCCCGGTTGAACAACTGGTTCAGGCGCGGCATCAGTTTTTTCGGTGCCAGCGGGTCCAGAAAGCCGATGGCGACCAGCGATCGCTCCCAATGCGCCAGCAGGCCCGCCACCTGGCTGGCGTCGGCCAGCACCGCTGCGACGGGCTCAGGGCGAGCGGGGGCAGATTCGGTTCCGTCGGCGTCGGCATAGCCGCCCAGGGCCAAGCGCCACTCGTAGGCAATGACCTGCAAAGCGGCGCCCAGGTTGAGGGAGGCAAACTTGGGGTTGCTCGGGATGCTCAGACAGGCGTGGCAGCGATAGACGTCTTCATTGCGCATGCCAAAACGCTCGGAGCCGAACAGAAACGCAACCCCCTGCTGTAGCGCCGGCCCCTTTGACGCCACCTGTTCGCCGTCCGATTTATGAGTCAAATTAGCCTCTAGCCCAGATGAATACTGGGTAGCTAGCTCCTTTTTCGATAGCATCTCAAAATGTGCACGCGGCGTCACGGTGGGCGGGCCAAAATCACGCGGCGTCATGGCGGTGGCACACAAATGGGTCATGCCATCCAGCGCCTCGTCCAGCGTGGCGACAATGCGGGCGTTTTTGAGCACATCCAGGGCACCGCTGGCGCGCTGGATGGTTTCTTCGCGGTTCAGTACATTGGCCCAGCGCGGCGCCACCAGCACTAGGTCCTCAAAGCCCATGGTTTTCATGGCCCGGGCCGCAGCGCCGACATTGCCGGCGTGGCTGGTGTTGATCAGGATAAAACGTGTTTGCATGAATTGTTCACAGAGTGCGGCGACGCCAAAATGGAGGTGAAAATTGGAAAAATCGCCGGGCCGGGTAAAATCACACTATTGTCGCTGCCCGCATCGCCGTGTAGTCCCGTCCCGCTCCTGGTCAGTTGGGGACCGATCTCACGGTCTGTCCCTCAAACATCTAAAAATTTATGTCGTCTCCCAATCTGCATCCCATGATCAATGTGGCCGTCAAGGCCGCCCGCGCCGCCGGCTCCATCATCAACCGCGCCGCGCTTGACGTCGAATCGGTTCGCATCTCGCAAAAGCAAGTCAATGACTTCGTCACCGAAGTGGACCAGGCTGCCGAGCAGATCATCATCGAGACCCTGCTCGCCGCCTACCCCGGGCACGGCATCTGGGCCGAGGAATCGGGTCGGGAACATGGCGCGCAAGACTCCGAATTCGTCTGGATCATTGACCCGCTGGACGGCACCACCAACTTCATCCACGGCTTTCCGGTGTACTGCGTCAGCATTGCGCTGGCGGTCAAGGGCAAGATCGAGCAGGCCGTCATTTATGACCCCAGCCGCAACGACCTCTTTACCGCCACCAAAGGGCGTGGCGCTTACCTGAACGACCGCCGCCTGCGTGTCTCCAAACGCATCCGCATGCAGGAGTGCCTGATTTCCACCGGTTTCCCGTTCCGTCCGGGTGACGACTTCAACACCTACCTGCGCATGATGGGTGACGTGATGCAGAAGACCGCCGGCCTGCGCCGCCCCGGCGCTGCTGCGCTGGATCTGGCCTATGTCGCCGCTGGTTTTACCGATGGCTTTTTTGAAACCGGTCTGCAACCGTGGGACGTGGCGGCCGGCTCGTTGCTGGTGACCGAAGCTGGCGGCCTGGTCGGCAATTTTTCCGGTGATTCGGATTTTCTGGAACAGAAGGAATGTATGGCGGGCAACCCGCGCATTTACGGCCAGTTGGTGACCATTCTGGGCAAATACAGCAAATTTGCCAGTGCTGGTGACATGGCGGCGGTGCGCCAAGCCATTGTCGAACTGCACGACAGCCAGACGGTGCTTCCTTCAGACGACACCACGGCCGGGTAAGCAGGTTTAGCCGGGTTGGGCCGGCGCATCCAGCGCCAGCTGATGCAGCGGCACCGGCCGTCCGAACAGATAGCCCTGAAACACCCGGCAGCCGTGGCGCAGCAAAAAATCGCGCTGTGCCTTGGTCTCTACCCCTTCCGCGACCACCGTCAAGCCCAGGCTTTGCCCCAGTGTCAGCACGGTTTGCGCAATGGCGGCGTCATTGGGGTCGGTCAACACGTCACGCACAAACGATTGGTCGATTTTGAGTTGCTCCAGCGGCAGCTTCTTGAGGTAAGCCAGCGACGAGTAGCCGGTTCCAAAATCGTCCAATGAAAAGCGCACGCCAATCGCCCTGAGTTCGCCCATTTTCCGAATGGCGTCGTCCATGTCATGGAGCAGCAGACTTTCAGTGATCTCCAGCTGCAGCCGACAGGGATTGGCGCCGCTCAACCGTAACAGGGTCAACACCTGGCTGGCAAAATCCGCTTGCCGGAATTGACGCACGCTGACGTTGACCGCCACACTCAGGCGCGCCGTATGCGGCTGGGTTGACCACGCCACCAACTGGGCACACGCGGCCTCCAATACCCACTGCCCCAGCGGCAAAATCAGCCCGGTTTGCTCAGCCAGGGGAATGAAATCACCCGGCAACACCATGCCACGCTGCGGGTGCTGCCAACGCGCCAGCGCCTCAACGCCCACCATGCGCCCAAGCTCATCCACCACGGGCTGGTAATACAGCAGCAGCTCCTTGCGCTGCAGGCCTTGCCGCAACTCTGATTCCAGCGCCGCACGCGCGGCCACTACCGCCTGCATTTCAGGCTCAAAAAAACGCAGCGTGTTGCGCCCCGCGGCCTTGGCCTGGTACATGGCCAGGTCAGCCCGCTTGAGCAATTCATCAATGCTGAGCAGATGGTCATGAAACAGCGTGATGCCAATACTCGGGGTGCTGTGATGCTCGCTGCCGCCCACCCCGTAGGAGCGGTTCAGTGCACTCAATATCTTGCGGCCCACGCCTTCCGCTTGCGCTGCCGCTTCATTGGGCTCACTGCCGAGCTTCTCCAGCATCACGACAAACTCGTCGCCGCCCAGGCGAGCCACCGTATCCACCCCACGCACACACTCACCCAGCCGGATCGCCACTTGCTGGAGCAACTGGTCACCCATGTCGTGACCCCGTGTGTCATTAAGATCCTTGAAGTTATCCAGATCAATGAACAGCAGAGCACCAGGCGACTGGTCGCGCCCGCTGGCGAACATGGCATGTTGCAGACGGTCCATCAGCAAGCGCCGATTCGGCAGACCGGTCAGCACGTCATAAAACGCCAGCCGCTCAATTTTGTCTTCCGCCTGTTTGCGCTCGGTGATATCACGCCCAATGCCTCGGTAACCCTTGAATGCCCCTTGTGAATCAAAAATCGGCTCGCCACTGACAGCTACCCAGTAATTGCGGCCCTCGGCATCCATGTTCTCCAATTCCAGGTCACGGAAGGTTTCCTGTGCCTGCAGCACCGCCCGGTGCGCATCCCAGTCCGCCTCGGTCATGTTCAACACGCCCAACTCCCAGCGCATTTTCCCGATTCGATCGACAGGCGCCAACACCGCCTGACTGTCTTCAAACCGCACATACCGCAGCTGCGCGTCCTGCTCCCAGTACCGATCGGACGACAGCGCGGTCAGGGCACGAAAACGCGCTTCACTGTCACGCAGTTGGTCCTCTGCCTGTTTGCGCGAAGTGATGTCCGTGATGAAGCCATTCCACAACACGGCGCCATCCGCCTCCCGCTCTGGCATGGCTTGACCCAGCAGCCAACGCACCGCGCCACCATCAAAGCACAGGCGATATTCATGGCGCCAGGGCGTCAGATCCCGCGCTGAAGTGCTAATGGAGGTGAGGAATCCTTCCCGGTCATCTGGATGGTGCAGTTGCAGGACGCAGGCGGCATCCCGCATGACTTCTTCAGGCGTCACCCCCTGGTAAAAGTCGCGCACGGGATCGCTGAGGTAGGGGAACGCGAACGATCCATCGGTCTTGAGCCGCAACTGAAACACCACACCGGGCAAACGGCTGGTGATTTTTTGAATGAACCCGAGCTTTTCCTGGAGCGCCAGGACCGCTTCGCGTTCCTCCGTGATGTCCTGCACCACGCCAAAGGCGTCGGCACCGTCTTCCGACCAGCGGCGCATGCGCGAACGCAACCAATGCAGCCGACCGTCCGGGTGATGCCATCGGTACTCCACCATGGTGCCGTCCACTTTGCCACGGACCTCTTCGAACTTTTTTATATCCTCGGCATGGATGCGACTGCGCCCGGCCACCGTATCCAGAACCGTGCCGGGTTCAAGCGCCGCCAGACGGTACAAGCCGTTAGACCAACGCAAGCTACCAGGGTCAACGCCAGACGACCAGTACCCCACCGAGGCGAGACTTTCCATCGACTCGAACAACCGAATCTGCTGGTTGAGCCGGTTGTTGCTTGCTTTCAAAAGCTGTTCCTTGGCCAGCAACGCGGCTTGCGCCGCGCGCTCGGCGGTCACGTCTTTGAGATAACTCAAAAAATAGGCGGTACCGCCGATCTCGATACGGGAGGCGTTCAACTGCAAGATAAGCTGTTCTCTGTCCCGCCTGACGAACGGCAAATCCACATTGCGCAGGCGCCCGGACTCACGCATAGGCCTCAGTGCGGCCGCACGATGCTCGGCATCGGCCCAAAAACCCAGCTCGATCGAGGTTCGCCCGAGAACGTCCTGCAACGACAAACCGGTCAGCCCGGACCATTCTTCGTTCACATCCACATAGGCACCATCACCTTCACGGCTCAGCGAAATGGCCACCGAACTTTGGCTGAACATCACCGCCAGCTGCTCCTGCGAACGCAGGCTGACGTGCGGGCCCGCGGGATGGGCCATCGCCTGCAAACGGTCCTGGGCCTGCCGCAACTCGTCTCGCAGGCGCCGCACCTCCTCAGATAGATTCACCGGGACCGACCTCATTTCGGGACACATGTCAACATGGCGTTATTCAGAGCCCCCATTGTGCGGCAAGCGGTCAGGCGCTCATGTCAACAGCAAGGCCTCTACCGGCACCGGTCTGCCAAACAGGTAGCCCTGAAATGCGATGCAACCGCTGCGCTCCAGAAAGTCCCGCTGGCCCTGTGTTTCCACGCCTTCGGCCACCACGGTCAGATCCAGGCTGTGTGCCAATGACAGGATGGTGCGCACAATGGCGGCATCGTTCGCGTCGGTCAACACATCACGCAGGAACGACTGGTCAATCTTGAGCTGATCGAGCGGCAAACGCTTGAGGTAAGACAAGGACGAGTAGCCGGTACCAAAGTCATCCAGGGCAAAATTCACCCCGATCGAACGCAACTCGCTCATTTTGGCAATGGCGTCTTCCACGTCACTCAGCAGCAGGCTCTCAGTCAACTCCAGCTTGAGCCGGCAGGGATTGGCACCGGTTTTTCCCAGCAGCGCGAGAACTTGAGAGGCAAAATCGGGATGACGAAACTGGCGGGCACTGACGTTGACCGCCATGGTGAGATGCTGCGTTGCCGGGCCGGTACTCCAGGCCACCAATTGGGCGCAGGCGGTCTCCAGCACCCACTGGCCCAGGGGCAAAATAAGCCCGGACTGCTCTGCCAGAGGAATGAACTCGGCCGGTGAAACCATCCCGCGCCGGGGATGCATCCAGCGCGCCAACGCCTCCACCCCGGTAGCGTCGCCCGCCGCGTTCACGACCGGCTGGTAATACAGGTGCAGTTCACCCTGTGTCAGCCCGTGACGCAGATCCACTTCCAGCGCGGCGCGGGCGGTCACCACCGCCTGCATTTCCGGATCAAAAAACCGCATCGTGTTGCGCCCTGCCGATTTGGCCTGGTACATCGCCAGATCGGCCCGCTTGAGCAGCTCGTCCACAGTTTCCAGGTGATCAAAGAACAGGGTGACGCCAATGCTGGGCGAGGTGTGATGCTGTTGCCCCGCCAGATCAAAGTGCTGGTTGAGTGCGGCGAGAATTTTCTTACCCACCGCTTCGGCCTGGTTCGCCGCTTCAAGCACATCCTCGCTGAGTTCTTCGAGCATCACCACGAATTCGTCACCGCCCAAGCGGGCCACAGTGTCCATCTGTCGCACGCACTGGGTCAACCGCCTAGCCACCTGCTGCAACAACTGATCGCCGCGGTCATGCCCCATGGTGTCATTGAGCGTCTTGAAATTATCCAGGTCAATGAACAGCAAGCCGCCATGGCTGCGGTGACGCGCGCTGGCCGCGACCGCATGCCCAAGTCGCTCCAGCAGCATTTGCCGGTTGGGCAGTTCCGTCAGTGCATCGTAAAACGCCAGTCTCTCGATCTGGGCTTCGGCCTGCTTGCGCGCCGTGATATCACGCCCGACGCCCCGGTAGCCCAGGAATGCCCCGCTCGCATCAAAAATTGGCTCACCGCTGACCATCAGCCAGAACGGCTCCCCGCTGGCATTGCGCCGTTCCAGCGCCAAATCGCGAAACACCTGACGTGCATCCAGCAGCGCCCGATGCGCCTCCCACTGTGGCTCCGACATGTTGAACGTGGGAATCTCCCACCGAACTTGCCCGATTGCCCCGGTCTGCAGCGGTTTGCCAGCATTCGCCAGATTGCCCTCAAAGCTGACAAATCGGTAGTTTTCATCCTGCTGCCAGTACCAGTCCGACGACAGCGCGGTCAACCCACGAAAACGGGCATCGCTCTCGCGCAGCTTGCCATCGGCCTCATGCTGCTCGGTGATGTCGGAATAGGTTCGCACCAGGTCGCCGGACGGCAGCATGCGCGTCACCATTTCCAGCACGCGGCCAGATCTGGTTTTACGCCAGTATTTCTCGGGCGCACCAGCCGCCTCGCCCCGTGCCACATAGGCCCGGCCGGCCGCTTCGACAGCGGCAAAGTTGTCACCAAAGTCACCTCGCGCCGTCTGAAACTGAACAATGTCCGTGTAACTCGGGCATGTGGCCATCAAGCCCTCAGGGAGATCCAGGTGCTCCAGGGCGCACTGGTTGCAAACGGTAACCCGGCCCAAGGGATCGACCATGACAATGCCCTGGTTCATGCTGTCCAGCGTGGTCTTGAGCGACTGGGTTTTTTCCGCCAGCAAAGCGACCGTTTTTTCCAATTCGTCCTGTGCCCGTTGACGCTCAGCATCTATGCGCCGTGCCTTCACCAGCTGGCCAATGGTCCGGCACAGCGGGTCAAGAAAGTCAACATCCGCTAGGCTGTAACCACCCGATTTATTGGCCAGCCCTACCATGGCCACCAGTTCATTGCCGTGGTGAATCGGAATGCCCAGAAAAGCATCGAGCGCCGGATGCCCAGCCGGCATACCGCCGCGCCGCGGGTCAGTCGGGGGATGATTGGCAATCACCGGTTTGCCCGTTGTCAAGGCGGCGCCAAACAGCGTCTCCAGATTTGAGAATTTCATCCCAAGCGGCATGCTCTCCTCGTAAAAACGTCTTGAGGCGTCGTCCCGGCAGATGTTGGAAATGGCAAAGGCTCTCAGGTAAGGCTGGCGCTCGGGGGTGAAGAAGACTTCGCCGACAAAGCCATATTCACTTTGCGTCAAGGCCCGTAATTCATCCAGCAAACCCTCAAACAGGGCGCCCGCATCGCTGCTGGCGATTACCAGCGCCTGTGCCCGACTGACGGCCTGCAGCAAGCGGTTTTGACGCGCGGCAGCCTCCTGATCGCGTCGGCGCCCGCTGATGTCGGCAAAGGTTCCCAGCATCCGCACGGGCGCACCGTGGGCATCGCGCTCCATCACCCGGCCGCGGCTCAGCACCCAGACCCAGTGCCCGTCCTTGTGGCGCATGCGGTATTCGCTGCGGTAGGACGGCGTCTCTCCCGCCAGATGCGCCTCGCGGGCGTGTTGCGTGGGCGCCCAGTCATCCGGGTGCATCAGCCGCTGCCAGAAACCAGGGTCCGACCCCAGCTCTCCAGCGCGGTAACCCAACATCTCGTACAAGCGCTCGCTGAGAAGCACCTGAGCACTGGGCAGGTGCCGGTCCCACGGCGCCAGACCGGAACCTGCCAGCACCAGTTCGTAGCGCTCAGCAGTTTCAAGCAACTGACGCTGGGTTTGCCATCGGGCCAGGGCGGCATCCATCAGATCGGCCAGCGTGGCCAACTCGCTGCCACTGCCGTCGGTGACGATGTAATCACTGAAACCCTGCCGCAGCGCGCGCGCGGCGGCCCATTCTTCCTCCGGCTGCACGCACAGCACCGTGGGCAATACGCGCGCAAGGTCTATTGCGTCAACAGCCAGTCCGTCCGTGAGTCGGTAGCTGACCAGTGCCACATCAAACACGGCGCCGACCAGCCGCTCGCGCGCCTGCGTCAGCGATGCGGCCACCTCAAGCTGCCATGCTGCCCGTGTCAGGGTCAGGGCCTGGGCCACGGCGCGCGCGCGATCGGCATCGGTTTCAATCAGAAGAACGTGAATGGACATAGAGGAGGTAGGCGCGGACGAGGCTCGATTTGAATTGCACTGACTTTACCGCGTTCAACCCGGCTTCCCCGAAAGATGCTGCCAAAGGTTGCGCATCATCCTTGGCTGCGCGCAGCATGAAGCCCCATCTTGAAAGCAAGCCCAAAGCGGGCAACGGGCGCCCACCGATTGGTCTGGAGCGCATGCTGCGCATCCACTTTACTTAGGATTTTCCGGTCGATCCGTAACCACCCTGGCCGCGCTCACTGGCGGGGAATTCACTCACCACGTTGAACTGCGCCTGCACCACGGGAACAATCACCAGCTGTGCAATGCGCTCCATCGGCTCAATGGTAAAGGCGAGGTCGCTGCGGTTCCAGGCACTCACCATAAGTTGCCCCTGGTAGTCGCTGTCAATCAGACCCACCAGGTTGCCCAGCACGATACCGTGCTTGTGTCCCAAGCCAGAACGCGGCAGGATCAGCGCCGCAAAACTCGGATCCTGCAAGTAGATGGCGATGCCGGTGGGCACCAGTTGCCACGCGTTGGGCTGCAAGGTCAGCGCCTCACTCAGGCAGGCCCGCAAATCGAGCCCGGCACTGCCAGGCGTGGCATAGGCTGGCAACTGCGCCGCCATGCGTGGGTCGATGATCTTGATGTCAATTTTCATCATTTTTGGCCTCTAGCCCTTATTCTTGTTGATATCTCTGCTATTAATTTACGAGCAAGCGCCAGTTTGGAATCGCGTGCCAAGTCTTTGGCTCCGCCCTCATCCACCAGCAGCAAGGCATTGTCGTCCTGCCCAAAAGTGGCCGGGCCAATATTTCCCACCAGCAGGGGCACCCCTTTGCGCAGGCGCTTGGCTTGCGCGTTGGCCAGCAAGTCATGGCTTTCCGCCGCAAAACCGACACAGTACAACGCTTGGCTCTGGCCACGGGGGGACTCCGCCATGGCAGCCAGGATGTCCGGATTCTCAACAAATCGCAAGATTGGGGTGCTGCCGGAGCCGTCCTTCTTGATCTTTTGCTCCGCGGCATGGGCCGGCCGCCAGTCGGCCACCGCCGCCGTCGCGATAAAAACAGTCGCTGCTGCGGCTTGCTCCTGAACGGCTTGCAGCATGTCCCGAGCCGACCGCACGTCAAGACGGCGGACGCCACGCGGCGTCGTCAGACTGACCGGCCCCGCCACCAGCGTCACCTCAGCCCCGGCCTCACGGGCAGCGCGGCAAATCGCAAACCCCATCTTGCCACTGGACAGATTGGTGATGCCCCGCACCGGGTCAATCGCTTCATAAGTCGGACCGGCAGTGACCAGCACACGCTCACCCAGGAGCGTTTTGGGTTGGAAAAAGGCGATGACGTCGTCCAGCAGTTCATTGGGTTCCAGCATGCGGCCGTCGCCCGTTTCGCCACAAGCCTGATCACCCCGGCCAACGTCAAACACCGTGGTGCCATCTGCTTTGAGCTGCGCCAGGTTGCGTTGTGTGGCCGGATGAGCCCACATTTCACGGTTCATGGCCGGCGCAATCAACAAGGGCACCGTGTCCAGCGGCCGCGCCAGGCACATCAGGCTCAACAGATCATCGGCCCGCCCGTACCCAAGTTTGGCCATGAAATCAGCACTGCAAGGCGCAATCAAGATCGCGTCGGCCTCGCGGCTCAGGTTGATATGCGGCATGTTGTTGGGCTCGCGGGCGTCCCACTGCGAGTCATAGACCGTGCGCTGACTCAATGCCTGCATGGTGACGGGCGTAATGAACTGCTCCGCAGCAGCAGTCATCACCACCTGTACTGTCGCACCCTCCTTGAGCAGCGCCCGGCACAATTCGGCCGCCTTGTAACAGGCAATGCCACCGGTGAGTCCCAAAACAATGTGTTTTCCAGCAAGGTCATTCATGGGGCGCAATGTAGCAGAGCGGGCGCCTATAATCTCGCTTTACCACCTCCCCGAGCGTGCAGCTCCCTCTGACATGACCAAATTTGTCTTCGTCACCGGCGGTGTGGTGTCTTCCCTTGGCAAGGGAATCGCCTCAGCCTCCTTAGCAGCGATTCTTGAATCGCGAGGCCTCAAAGTCACTTTAATCAAGCTTGACCCTTACCTGAACGTCGATCCCGGCACCATGTCGCCCTTTCAGCATGGCGAGGTGTATGTGACGGAAGATGGCGCCGAAACCGATCTTGACCTGGGCCACTATGAGCGTTTTGTGGAATCCCGCATGCGCAAAGCGAATAATTTCACCACCGGCCAGATCTACAAAAGTGTGCTGGAAAAAGAACGCCGTGGCGACTATCTGGGCAAGACAGTTCAGGTCATTCCGCACGTCACCAACGAAATCCAGGATTTCATCAAACGCGGCGCCCGCATCGGCACGCCCGAAGCGGTGGATGTCGCGATTGTCGAAATTGGCGGTACGGTAGGCGACATTGAGTCGCTGCCGTTTCTGGAGGCGGTGCGCCAGATGAGCCTCAAGCTCGGCCCCAACAACAGCGCTTTTGTGCATTTGAGCTATGTGCCGTGGATTGCTGCAGCCGGCGAACTCAAAACCAAACCGACCCAGCACACTGCCAAGCAGTTGCGCGAGATCGGCATTCAGGCCGATGCACTGATCTGCCGTGCCGACCGACCGATTCCGGAAGAAGAGCGCCAAAAAATCTCCCTGTTTTCCAACGTGCCCGACTGGGGTGTGATTTCCATGTGGGACGTGGACACCATCTACAAAGTGCCCCGCATGTTGCACGAGCAGGGCCTGGATGGTCTGATTTGCGACAAATTGCGCCTGAACACACCGCCGGCCAATTTGAAGCGCTGGGACGACCTCGTCTATGAGACCGAACACCCCAGGGGTGAGGTCGCCATTGCCATGGTCGGCAAGTATGTGGACTTGAGTGACAGCTACAAGTCGGTCAACGAGGCGCTGCGTCATGCGGGTATGAAGAACCATGTGCGCGTGAAGATCGAACACGTGGACTCGGAAACCATGACCACGGATGCGGTGTCGCGCCTGTCCAAGTACGACGCCATCCTGGTGCCCGGCGGTTTCGGCAAGCGCGGCATCGAGGGCATGATCAACACAGTCCGTTTTGCCCGGGAGAACAAGGTGCCGTATCTCGGCATCTGCCTGGGCATGCA
This sequence comes from Rhodoferax sp., assembly GCA_036835225.1. Classification (GTDB taxonomy): domain Bacteria; phylum Pseudomonadota; class Gammaproteobacteria; order Burkholderiales; family Burkholderiaceae_C; genus Rhodoferax. The sequence goes on from DAITMI010000037.1 coordinate 23,058, forward strand.
GGTTGCCACCATTGAACTCGCGCGCCACGTGGCCGACCTCAAGGACGCCAACAGTACCGAGTTCGAACCCAACAGCCCCAACCCGATCATCGCGCTGATCACCGAGTGGAAAGATGCCGACGGCACCATCAAGACCCGCGATAAGAACTCCGATCTAGGGGGCACCATGCGCTTGGGCGCGCAAAGTTCGGACGTGGCCAAAGGTACTTTGGCGCACAAGATTTACGGCGATATCGTCACCGAGCGTCACCGTCACCGCTACGAAGCCAACGTGAATTTCCTGGATGCACTGCGCAAAGCCGGGCTCGTGATTTCAGCCTTGACGCAGCGTGAGCAGCTGACCGAAATCGTCGAACTGCCACAGAGCGTCCACCCCTGGTTCATGGGCGTGCAGTTTCACCCCGAGTTCAAATCTACCCCCTGGGATGGCCATCCGCTGTTCAACGCCTTCGTCAAGGCGGCGCTGGACCACCAGACGGCTGGTAACAACCTGAAAGCGGTGGCCTGATGAAATTATGCGGATTTGATATTGGCTTGCAACACCGTTTCTTCCTCATCGCCGGCCCGTGCGTGATTGAGTCGGAGCAGTTGCAGATGGACACGGCTGGCACCTTGAAAGAGATCACGTCCTCTCTGGGCATTCCATTCATCTTCAAGAGTAGCTTTGACAAAGCCAACCGTTCCAGCGGCAGCACGTTTCGCGGTCCCGGCATCGACAAGGGGCTGGAAATACTGGCCAAGGTCAAACGCGAACTTAACTTGCCCGTACTGACCGACATTCATTCAGAAGATCAGATCGCACAAGTGGCCTCGGTGGTGGATGTCCTGCAAACGCCGGCTTTTTTGTGCCGCCAGACCGACTTCATCCGTGCCGTGGCGCAGTCGGGCTTACCGGTCAACATCAAAAAAGGGCAGTTTCTGGCGCCGGGTGACATGAAAAACGTGATCGACAAAGCGCGGGCCGCTGCCCGTGAGAAAGGCCTGGAAGAAGACAACTTCATGGCTTGTGAACGGGGTGTCAGTTTTGGCTACAACAACCTGGTGTCAGACATGCGTTCTCTGGCCATCATGCGCGAGACCGGCGCCCCGGTGGTGTTTGACGCCACCCACTCGGTTCAGTTGCCGGGCGGTCAAGGCACCAGCAGTGGCGGGCAACGCGAGATGGTGCCGGTGCTGGCCCGCGCTGCCGTTGCCGTCGGTGTCGCCGGCCTGTTCATGGAAACCCATCCGGACCCATCCAAAGCATTCAGTGATGGCCCTAACGCCGTGCCGCTCAAACACATGCGGGCCCTGTTGGAAACGCTGGTGGCGCTGGACGCCGTGACCAAGAAAAACGGCTTCCTCGAAAACAGTTTTGACGCCTGAAGCATGCGCAGTGCCTACATCATCGCGGACGTGACTGTCACGAATCCGGCGCAGTACGAAGAATACAAAAAATGGTCGAGTGCCGCCATGCAGGCGCACGGCGCCGAAGTGTGTGTCCGCGGTGGCAAGGTCGAAGTTCTCGAAGGCGACTGGACTCCCGAGCGGCTGGTCATTCTGAAATTTCCAAACATTGCAGCAGCAAAGGCATTTGATGCCTCACCTGACTATGGCAAAGCGCGTGCGGCGCGTCAGGGTGCTGCAATCATGCGCATGGTCGTCGTAGAAGGCGTTTAAGTTTTAGGTTTTGTTTTTTTATCTTCGTTTTGTTTTTGAAAGAATTCAATGAGCGCAATTGTTGACATCGTCGGTCGCGAAATTCTTGACTCACGGGGCAACCCCACGGTCGAATGTGACGTACTACTCGAATCCGGCACCATGGGCCGTGCCGCCGTGCCATCGGGTGCCTCGACCGGCAGCCGGGAAGCCATTGAACTGCGCGACGGCGACAAAAGCCGTTACCTGGGCAAGGGCGTGCTCAAAGCGGTCGAACACATCAATACCGAAATTTCTGAAGCCGTGCTGGGACTGGATGCGTCCGAGCAGGCCTTTCTCGACAAGACCCTGATCGACCTGGACGGCACCGAGAACAAGTCGCGCCTGGGCGCCAACGCCATGCTGGCGGTTTCGATGGCAGTGGCTCGCGCCGCCGCGGAAGAGTCCGGCCTGCCACTGTACCGCTATTTTGGTGGCATGGGCTCGATGCAGATGCCTGTGCCCATGATGAATGTGGTCAACGGTGGCGCTCACGCCAACAACAATCTGGACCTGCAAGAGCTGATGATCATCCCGGTTGGAGCGCCGAGCTTTCGTGAAGCCGTGCGCTACGGCGCCGAGGTGTTCCACGCCCTCAAACAAATCCTGCACGACAAGGGCATGAGCGTGGCGGTAGGCGATGAAGGCGGCTTTGCCCCGAACGTGGCCAGCCATGAAGCGGCAATCCAGCTGATCCTGGAAGCCATCGACAAAGCCGGCTTCGTCGCTGGCGAACAGATTGCGCTGGGCCTGGACTGCGCCGCCAGCGAGTTCTACAAGGACGGCAAATACCACCTCGAAGGCGAAGGCCTGGTTTTGAGCCCGGAGGAGTGGATCAACGTCATGGCGACCTGGGTTGACAAATACCCCATCATCAGCATCGAAGACGGCATGGCCGAGAACGATTGGGATGGCTGGAAACTGCTGACTGAGCGCTTGGGCAAAAAGGTGCAGATCGTGGGTGATGACCTGTTCGTCACCAACACCAAAATCTTCAAGGAAGGCATTGACAAGGGCATTGCCAACTCAATCCTGATCAAGATCAACCAGATTGGCACCTTGACCGAAACCTTTGCCGCCATCGAGATGGCCAAGCGCGCCGGCTACACCGCCGTCATCAGCCACCGCTCGGGCGAGACCGAGGACTCCACCATCG
>DAITMI010000038.1:0-25447 GCA_036835225.1 Rhodoferax sp.
TGTAGCTGGTGGCGGCGGCAATCCAGCTGCTCATGCCACCGGCTTCGTTGATGCCCTCCTGCAGGATCTGGCCAGCCTTGTCTTCCCGGTAGTACATCACCTGGTCTTTGTCCACCGGGGTGTATTTCTGGCCTTCCGGGTTGTAGATGCCGATCTGGCGGAACAGCCCTTCCATGCCGAAGGTGCGCGCTTCGTCCACCAGAATCGGCACCACGCGGGGCCCGAGCGCCTGGTCGCGCAACAGCGTGGTCAGGAAGCGTACATATGCCTGCGTGGTGGAAATCTCGCGACCTTCAGCGGTCGGGTCGAGCACGGCCTTGAAGGTTTCCAACGCGGGCACGGTGAATTGCTCGTCGGCTTTGGTGCGGCGGTGCGGCAAATAGCCCCCCAGGGCCTTGCGCCGCTCATGCAGGTACTGCATTTCCGGCGTGTCGTCAGCCGGCTTGTAGAACGGCAGCTTGGACAGCTCGCTGTCCGGAATCGGGATGTTGAAGCGGTCGCGAAAGATCTTAATGTCTTCATCGGTCAGCTTCTTGGTCTGGTGCACGGCGTTTTTGCCCTCACCGCTCTTGCCCATGCCAAAGCCCTTGACGGTCTTGATCAGCAGCACGGACGGCTGCTCTTTGTGGTTCACCGCTGCGTCATAAGCGGCATAGACCTTTTTCGGGTCGTGGCCACCGCGCTTCAAGGCCCAGATCTCATCGTCACTCATGTGCGCAACCATCTCCAGCGTGCGCGGGTCGCGGCCAAAGAAATGCTTGCGCACATAGGCGCCATCATTCGCCTTGAACGCCTGGTAGTCACCATCCAGCGTGTCCATCATCAGCTTTTTGAGCGCGCCGTCTTTGTCACGCGCCAGCAAGGGATCCCACTCGCTGCCCCACACCAGCTTGATGACGTTCCAGCCGGCACCGCGGAACTCGCCTTCCAGTTCCTGAATGATCTTGCCGTTGCCGCGCACCGGTCCATCCAGGCGTTGCAGGTTGCAGTTGATGACAAAAATCAGGTTGTCCAGCTTCTCGCGGGCTGCCAAGCCGATGGCGCCCAACGATTCCACCTCGTCCATTTCACCGTCACCACAAAACACCCAGACTTTGCGATTGGCGGTGTCGGCAATGCCGCGCGCGTGCAGGTACTTCAAAAAGCGCGCCTGGTAAATCGCCATCAGCGGGCCGAGACCCATCGACACGGTTGGGAATTGCCAGAACTCGGGCATCAGCTTGGGGTGGGGGTAACTGGACAGGCCTTTGCCGCCCACTTCCTGGCGGAAGTTAAGCAGCTGCTCTTCCGACAGGCGCCCCTCCAGATAGGCGCGGGCATAGACACCTGGCGACACATGGCCCTGAATGTAGAGGCAGTCACCACCATGGGTTTCGCTCTCGGCATGCCAGAAGTGATTGAAGCCGGCGCCAAACAGATGGGCCAGCGAGGCGAACGAGCCAATGTGGCCACCCAGATCACCGCCGTCCACCGGGTGATGGCGGTTGGCCTTGACCACCATGGCCATCGCATTCCAGCGCATATAGGCGCGCAGACGCTCTTCAATTTCGATATTGCCGGGGCACCGCGCTTCCTGATCGGCCTCAATGGTGTTGACATAGCCAGTATTGGCGGAGAACGGCATGTCGATGCTGCTTTGACGGGCATGCTCGAGCAACTGCTCAAGCAAAAAATGGGCGCGCGCTGGGCCTTCGCTCTGGATGACGGCGGACAACGCATCCATCCACTCACGGGTCTCCTGACTGTCCGCGTCATGGGCGGCTGAGCCGAATGAATTCTCGGGAACTGCTGACATGCTGGTCTCCTTGGTTTTCTACGTAATTTAGTATGGTCTGCCAATTTTCACATATTTATTTTTGCTTTTTGAATACTGCCGTTGCGTTTCATATTAAGAAATATGGGAGCCATCGAATTACCTTTTGCCCTTCATCGGAGCATTGCGTCACCTACACTTGATGCATGTCCTTGACCCGTCCGATTTCATTCCCCAGTCCGATGAACCTGCCCCCCGTGGCCCGTTTGCAGCGCTGGTGGCAGCGGTTGGCGCCACAACGGCAGGACCGTTTTGCCGTGCTGGCGCCGCTGGCCGCCGTATTGCTGTTTCTGGCGGCCATCGTGGCGGCATTTGGTTATTTGCGGCTGGAAGAAATTGACCGGGAGCAGGAAGCGGTCAAGCGGGATGTGGAGTACACGCAACAGCGTCTTCGTCTGCGCCTGCTGGAGCGGCAGGAGCAGCTGATGCGGATCGCCCGCGAGTTATCCAACCGTGAACTCAATGCAGACGAATTCCAGAGTCGGGCGGAGGCGCTGGTGAACCAGTACCCCGAGTTGCAAGGCTTGACCTGGATCGACGAGCGTCGGCGCATCCGAGGTAATTTCGCCACCGCCAGCCTGGCGGCCAATCAACTCAGACCGGTGGGCAGCACCCTGAAGGCGGGTGAAACCGAGAGTACCTACAGCCTGGCCCGGGAACTGCAGCAACCGATTTACTCGCAGCGTGCGGCGGCGCCAGACACCCCGGCCACGCTGCAACTGCACATCCCCTTAAGCGACCGGGCCCGGTTTTTGGGTGTCTTGCTGGCCGAATTTTCGGTTGACGGCTTGTTTCGCTATGGCGTACCCGCCGAGGTGTCGGCCCGTTACGCGGTCTCCTTGCATGATGCCAAGGGTGGCCTGCTGGCCGGCACCAGCATTCCGGCGCGCAACCCGGCCACCCGCCTGCTGCCCTGGGACAGTCCGGTCAACGCCTATGAAGTACCGGTGTCCCCCGTCGGCAACGGCCTCGTCATCCGGGCCCAGGCTTACCGCGCCTCACTCGGTGTGATCGGCAGTGGCCTGTTCTGGCTGGTCACCGCCCTGAGCGCGATGACGGCCTGGATGTTGATCGCCAACTGGCGCCATACCCGCCGCCGGCTGCAGGCCCAGCAGGCCCTGGTATCGGAAACCAGCTTCCGTCGCGCCATGGAAAACTCCATGCTGACCGGCATGCGAGCGCTCGATTTGCAGGGCCGCATCACCTACGTCAACGCGGCTTTTTGCCAGATGACCGGCTGGAATGAATCCGACCTGGTGGGACGAACCGCGCCCTTCCCCTATTGGCCTGAGGCAGATCGTGATTCGCTCACCTCCCGGCTGGAGGAAGAACTGGCCGGCAAAACCCTGCCCAGCGGCATTCAAGTCCGCGTCAAGCGGCAAGACGGCACGCTGTTTGACGCCCGGCTGTATGTCTCGCCGCTGATCGACGCGCGTGGCACGCAAACCGGCTGGATGACCTCGATGACCGACATTACCGAACCCAACCGGATTCGCGAGCAGTTGTCGGCATCGCATGAACGCTTCACCACGGTGCTGGAAGCGCTGGACGCCTCCATCTCGGTGGCACCACTGGGCAGCGACGAGTTGTTGTTCGCCAACAAGCTGTACCGGCTGTGGTTCGGTACCCAGGCGGGCGGACATCTGCAACTGGTCGCCCAGGCCGGCGTGCCGGTGACGCCCCCCAGTGATGAGTCACAGGACCACGTGGACGCCTTCGCCGGCCTGCCCACCAATTTATTGCCCGACACGGAGGCCGAAAGTGCCGAGATCTACCTGGAAGCCTTGGGCAAATGGCTGGAGGTTCGCACCCGGTATCTGAGCTGGGTCGATGGTCGCCTGGCGCAGATGGTGATTGCCACCGACATCACGGCACGCCGTCTCGCGGAAGAACAGTCGGCCGCCCAGACCGAGCGCGCCCAGACTGCCAGCCGCTTGATCACCATGGGCGAAATGGCATCGAGCGTCGCGCATGAGCTCAACCAGCCGCTCACGGCCATCAACAACTACTGCAACGGCATGGTGTCGCGCATCAAGGCGCAGCAAATCAGCGAAGAGGATTTGCTGGGTGCGCTGGAAAAAACCGCCAAGCAGGCACATCGCGCCGGCCAGATCATTCAGCGTATCCGTTCGTTTGTAAAACGTAGCGAGCCCAATCGTTCCCTGTCGGACATCGCCGGCATGGTGGACGAAGCAGTGGAACTGGCCGAAATTGAAATGCGTCGCCGCAATGTGCGGCTCACGCACCATGTTGCACCCCGAATGCCAGCACTGCTGGTGGACCCGATTCTGATCGAGCAGGTACTGGTCAACCTGCTCAAAAATGCGGCCGAGTCGATTGACTCGGCACAGACACCGACGGCGCAGCGCAGCGTTAGCTTGCGGGTGGCACCCAGAGAGGTGGATGACAAACCGGTGATTGAATTCACCGTCATGGACACCGGACGGGGCCTCGCACCCGAAGTGATGGCGCGGCTGTATGAGGCGTTCTATTCCACCAAGGCCGATGGCATGGGCATCGGCCTGAGTCTGTGCCGCTCGATCGTCGAGTCGCATCTGGGTCGGATGAAAGCCGAGAACCTCTACAATGGCGCCGAGGTGATGGGGTGCTGTTTCTCCTTCTGGATTCCGGTGACGGAGTCGCTGCCGCTCAAGGCACAGTTGCCAAACAGACAAGCACGAGACAACCAAGATTTCCAGGGAAAAGCATGAGTTTGATACCGAAAAAGGGCACGGTCTATGTGGTGGACGATGACGAAGCGGTCCGTGACTCACTGCAATGGCTGCTGGAGGGCAAAGACTACCGCGTTCGCTGCTTCGAGTCCGCCGAGTCATTCTTGAGCCGCTATGACGCACGCGAGGTGGCTTGTCTGCTTGTGGACATTCGCATGGGCGGCATGACTGGCCTGGAGTTGCAAAGCCGCCTGATTGAAAGCCACTCACCGCTGCCCATCGTGTTCATCACCGGCCACGGTGACGTGCCCATGGCCGTGGACACCATGAAAAAAGGCGCGATGGACTTCATCCAGAAGCCCTTCAAGGAGGACCAACTGGTGGCGCTGGTGGAACGCATGCTGGACCAGGCCAGAGACACCTTCGCCGAGCACCAGAGTGCCGCCAGCCGTGGTGCGTTGATGGCCCGGCTGACATTGCGCGAAGCGCAAGTGCTGGAGCGCATTGTGGCCGGACGCCTGAACAAACAGATTGCTGACGACTTGGGGATCAGCATCAAGACCGTCGAGGCGCACCGCGCCAATATCATGGAAAAGCTCAACGCCAACACGGTCGCCGACCTCCTGAAAATTGCATTGGGACAAACCACCGCCAAGGCTTAATGCTATTTTATTTATAGCTGCCCGCATATGCCCCACAAGGGCTGGCGGGCATTTTTACTTATGAAATTGAAATCATGACAACTAAAAACTTCGGCCAGATCATCGATGGCGTCGCCCTCTCCAGCCAACTGCGCGCCGAGGTGGCTACACGCGTTCTGGCACTCCAGGCCCGCGGCGTCACGCCTGGGCTGGCTGTCATTCTGGTGGGCGAGGATCCGGCCAGCGCCGTCTATGTGCGCAACAAGGTCAAGGCCTGCGCAGATACTGGCGTGCGTTCCGTGTTCGAGAAGTACGAGGTCACGCTGACCGAGGCCGAGCTGCTGGCGCGCATCGCCGCGCTCAATGTGGACCCGTCAATTCACGGCATTCTGGTGCAGATGCCCTTGCCCCAACACATTAACCCGCACAAGGTGATTGAGGCCATTTCCACCAGCAAGGATGTGGACGGCTACGCCACCTTGAGCGCTGGCGAATTGATGACCGGGCAACCCGGCTTTCGCCCCTGCACGCCCTATGGCTGCATGAAACTGATTGAAAGCACCGGTATCGATCTGCGTGGCAAACACGCCGTGGTTATCGGCCGCAGCAACACGGTGGGCAAACCCATGGCACTGTTGCTGCTGCAAGCCAATGCCACGGTTACCGTGTGCCACAGCGCCACCACCGATATCGGCCACCACACCCGCCAGGCCGACGTGATCGTGGCGGCGGTCGGCAAGCGCAATGTGCTGACGGCCGACATGGTCAAGCCCGGCGCCGTCGTCATTGACGTTGGCATGAATCGCACCGAGGAAGGCAAGCTCTGTGGTGACGTCGATTTTGCAGGCGTGAAACAGGTTGCCAGCTTTATCACCCCGGTTCCGGGTGGGGTCGGCCCGATGACGATTACCATGCTACTGGTCAACACCATTGAAGCGGCTGAACGCGCCGCCATATAGGCTCTCATGAACAATCCCCTGCTTTCTTTCGACGATCTGCCACTTTTTGACCGGATCTGCCCCGAGCATGTGGCGCCGGCCATCGACCAGTTGCTGACCGCTGCCAACGTCGCGTTGGAAACCGTCACGGCCGCCGACTTCCCGGCGCGCTGGAACGACATCGCCAGCGTGCTGGATGTCTCAACCGAAAAACTGGGGCGCGCCTGGGGCGCGGTGAGTCACTTGAACAGCGTGGCCGATACACCCGAGCTGCGCGCGGCCTACAACGAAGTCCTGCCCAAAGTCACCGAGTTTTTCACCCGCTTGGGCGCAGACGAGCGCCTGTATGCCAAATACAAGGCGATTGACACCGCCACACTGAACGCCGAGCAACGCCAGGCTCACAAGAATACCATGCGCAATTTCGTGTTGGGCGGCGCAGAACTGGTGGGCGCTGACCGTGCGCGTTTTGCGGCCATTCAGGAGCGCCAGGCCGAGCTGGGCCAGAAGTTCAGCGAGAACGCGCTGGACGCGACCGATGCCTTCGCCTATTACGCCGACGCCTCCGAGCTGGATGGCGTGCCCGACGATGTCAAGCAAGCCGCCTTGACCGCCGCCAAATCAGAAGGCCAGGAGGGTTATAAAGTCACGCTCAAAATGCCGTGCTACCTGCCCGTCATGCAGTTTGCCCATAGCAGTGCCTTGCGCGAAAAGCTGTACCGCGCCTACGTCACCCGCGCCTCCGACCAGGCCGATGAGCCAACCCGAAAATTCGACAACACCGCGCTGATTAACGAAATGCTGGTCTTGCGGCTGGAAGAAGCCAAGTTGCTGGGCTACCGCAACTTTGGTGAACTCTCGGTGGTGCCCAAAATGGCCGAGTCGCCAGAGCACGTCATCACCTTTTTGCGGGATTTGGCGGCCAGGGCGCGACCGTATGCGGAGAAAGACCTGGCCGACTTGCGCGAGTTTGCAGCACAGCATCTGAATCTGCCGAACCCGCAAGCGTGGGATTGGCCCTATGTCAGCGAAAAGTTCAAGGAAGCGCGCTACGCCTTCAGCGAGCAGGAAGTCAAACAGTACTTCACGGCGCCCAAGGTCCTGGCAGGCCTGTTCAAAATCGTTGAAACCCTATTTGACGTGAGCATCCAAAAAGACAGCGCCCCGGTGTGGCACCCGAGTGTGGCGCTCTACCGCATTGAAAGACATGCAGAGGCAACACGCGACCGCGCGTTGCCGGGCAGTCTGGTGGGCCAGTTCTACCTGGATCCGTCCGCGCGCTCGGGCAAGCGCGGCGGTGCGTGGATGGACGACGTACGCGGCCGCTGGCTGCGCCCGGACACGCATCAGCTGCAAACGCCGGTGGCCCATCTGGTCTGCAACTTTGCGGAGGGCGTGGGCGGCAAACCGGCGCTGCTGACACATGACGACGTCACCACCCTGTTTCATGAATTTGGGCACGGCCTGCACCACCTGCTGTCTCAGGTCAATGAGCGTGACGTGTCCGGCATCAGTGGCGTGGAGTGGGACGCGGTCGAACTGCCCAGCCAGTTCATGGAAAATTTCTGCTGGGAATGGGACGTTTTGCGCCACATGACGGCGCATGTGGACACGGGTGAACCGCTGCCGCGCGCCCTGTTCGACAAAATGCTGGCCGCCAAGAACTTCCAAAGTGGCATGCAAACCCTGCGGCAAATCGAGTTTTCGCTGTTTGACATGCTGCTGCACACCGCCCACGATCCCGCGCAAGACTTGATGCCGCTGCTGACCCAGGTCCGCGAAGAAGTGGCCGTGCTGCAGCCGCCGGACTGGAGTCGCACAGCCCACACCTTCAGCCATATTTTTGCCGGCGGCTATGCGGCCGGCTACTACAGCTACAAATGGGCCGAGGTGCTGAGCGCCGATGCCTATGCCGCCTTCGAAGAAACCGTGGGTCACGACGGTGTGCCAAACCTCGAAACCGGTAGAAAATACCGGCAAGCCATTTTGGAAGTGGGTGGCAGCCGCCCCGCGATTGAGTCGTTCAAGGCCTTTCGGGGACGCGCACCCAATCTGGATGCCTTGTTGCGACACCAGGGCATGGCAGGACACAAGTGAAAGGATCCATCTTGAAAAACGCCATTCGTCACAGCCATAGGAATACATTGGCTGCCTATGCGGTCTTGGCTGCGGTCGTGCTGCTGACGGCAGCCCAGGCGCCAGCCCAGACGGTCTACCGGGTGGTGGGGCCAGACGGACGGGTTAGCTTCTCGGACAAGCCACCGGCAGCGGCTGACAAGGCCACGGCGACGGGTGCTGGCGCCAAGCCCAGTGGCGCAGGTGGTGCCGCACTGCCATTCGAGCTGCGCCAGGTGGCCAACAAATACCCCGTGACCCTGTACACCGCCAGCAACTGTGCCCCGTGTAACTCCGGCCGCGCACTACTCAGCAGCCGCGGCATTCCATTTGTAGAGAAAACTGTCAACACCGCCGAAGATGCCGAGGCCCTGCAACGCATCAGCAGCGAGAACGCATTGCCTTTTTTGACCATTGGCGGCCAGCAGATCAAGGGCTATTCTGATCTGGAATGGTCGCAGTTTCTGAATGCCGCCGGTTATCCCAAGGCGTCGGTGTTGCCCGCCAGCTACCGCAACCCGGCGGCAACGCCGCTGGTGGCAGTACAAAAACCGGCCCCAGCCGTTAATCCGGAAGAAGCACAGACGTCACCGCGTGCTCCTGCGACGGCAGCGCCCAGTCGCCCACCGGTGGACACCACGGCCAATCCGGCGGGCATCAAGTTTTGATCCGTTGGGGGCAGAACTGAAGCTCTGTCCCACAAAGTTTCAAAAATTCAGTGTTTTAACGCCGCTGGCGGTGCCCAATAGACAAATCTGGGCCTTCTGAAAGGCAAAGACGCCGACCGTCACTACACCGGGCCATTGGCTCACCTGCGACTCAAAGGCCAGCGGATCAGCAATCTGCAAGCCAGTCACATCCAGAAGGATCTGGCCGTTATCCGTCAGCAAGGGCTGGCCATCTTGCAGGCGTACCCGAGCTTGGCCACCGATCGCCGCAAACTGGCGGATCACCCGTTGCGCCGCCATCGGAATCACTTCGACCGGCAAGGGATACTGGCCCAGGGTTTGAACCAGTTTGGACTCATCTGCGATGCAGACAAACTTGTGCGACTGGGCGGCCACAATTTTCTCGCGCGTAAGCGCCGCACCGCCACCTTTGATCATATTGCCCTGGCCGTCGATCTCGTCGGCACCGTCGATATAAACCGACAACTCGGCTACCTCGTTGCAGTCAAACACCGGAATACCCAGGGCCCTCAAGCGCAGTGTGCTGGCCTCCGAACTGGAGACAGCGCCCTTGATCTGGTCCTTCATGGCGGCCAGCGCATCAATGAATTTGTTGACGGTGGAACCAGTGCCGACACCGACAATTTCACCCGGCACCACATACTGGAGGGCCGCTTGGCCCACCAGGGTTTTGAGTTCGTCTTGTGAGCGGACGGCGCTTGCTTGGGAGTTGGGGTTGGTCATCTGGGAAAATCGGGTGAGTTATAGAAACTTCGTCAAGAAACTTTGCAGGAATTATCCGATGTCTCTCGTCCCCTACGCCCTCGCCCGCCCATTTTTATTTAGCCTGGACCCCGAAACCGCCCACGAGTTGACCCTGCACGCCCTGGCGGCCATGCAGGGCACCCCCTTGCAACTGGCCTATTGCGCCAGCCGGGTCGCTGACCCCATTGAACTGGCTGGTCTGACTTTTCCGAATCGGGTGGGCCTGGCGGCCGGACTGGACAAGAACGCACGCTGCATTGATGGCCTGGGCGCCATGGGCTTTGGTTTTGTCGAGGTCGGCACGGTCACCCCGGTCGCGCAGCCGGGTAACCCCAAACCACGCATGTTTCGCCTGCCCAAGGCCGAGGCACTGATCAACCGCCTGGGCTTCAACAATGACGGGCTGGACGCCTTCATTGCCAACGTCAAGCGCTCCTCCTTGTACCGGCAGCGCCAGAATCCCAGCGCGGAGAAGCTGCCGATGCTGCTGGGCTTGAACATCGGCAAGAACGCCGCCACCCCGATCGAGCGCGCCACCGATGACTATCTGGCCGGCCTGGATGGCGTCTATCCCTATGCCGACTACGTCACCATCAATATATCCAGCCCCAACACCAAAAACCTGCGCGCACTGCAAGGCGATGAAGCGCTGGATGGCCTGCTGGGCGCCATTGCGCAACGCCGCGAGGCGTTGGCCGCGCAGCATGGCAAGCGCACACCGATCTTCGTCAAAATCGCGCCAGACCTGGATGAAACGCAGGTCGGGGTGATTGCCGCCACATTGATGCGCCACGGCATGGACGGCGTGATCGCCACCAACACCACACTGAGTCGGGACGCCGTCACGGGCCTGGCACACGCCGAGGAGACCGGCGGCCTGTCCGGCGCTCCCGTGCTGGCCATGAGCAACCGCGTCATCACGCAACTGCGCAGCGCTTTGGGCCAGGGCTTTCCCATCATTGGTGTCGGCGGCATCCTGAGTGCTGACGATGCCGTGAGCAAAATCAGGGCCGGCGCCGATGTGGTGCAGATCTATACCGGTCTGATTTACAAGGGACCCGCGCTGGTGAAGCAGGCCGCAAATTTGATTAAAAAGACATTCTAGCCCCCGTCCTTCCTACGTGAGAAGCTATTATTTAAATAGCAATTCAAGCAGCCGAGCGGATCGAAAGAAGCTCGGCGACATAGTCCCCAATCGCCAGCGCACTGGTCAAGCCCGGCGATTCAATGCCAAACAGGTTGATCAGGCCCGGCACGCCATGGTCAGCGGGGCCCTGAATCAGGAAGTCAGCTGCGGCCGCATCCGGGGCGTGAATTTTGGGACGAATGCCGGCATAGCCCGGAATCAGCGCGCCCTCTTGCAGGGCCGGCCAGTACTTGCGTACCTCGGCATAAAACGCCTCGCCGCGCGCTGGATCGACGGCCAGATCGTCGGCGGAGTTGACCCATTGCACATCAGGGCCAAACTTGGCCTGCCCGCCCAGATCCAGCGTCAGATGCACGCCCAAGCCCGCAGCCTGCGGCACCGGATAGATCAAGTGACGAAACGGCGCCCGGCCTGTGAGCGTGAAGTAATTGCCCTTGGCAAAATAGGCACGCGGCACATGGCGCGGGTCCAGCCCTTTGAAGTTCCCAGCCAGCGCCGGGGCCTGCAAGCCGGCGGCGTTGACCACCGTTTTGGCCTGCAGGCAGGTACCATCATCCGCTATTAAATTAATAGCTGATTGCGCACATTCTGCATGGGCTAGAGCCGAATTCAGCACCACCATGCCACCGGCATTCTCCACATCCCCCTGCAGCGCCAGCATCAGCGCATGGCTGTCGACAATGCCGGTGCTGGGCGAGTACACCGCCGCTTCGCACGCCAACTCGGGCTCCAGGGCGCGGGCCTGCAGGCCGGTCAGCATCACCAGATCGTTGACGCCATTGCGTGCTGCCTTGTCAATAATCCCCTGCAACAGCGCCAGCTGCGCCTGCGCTGTGGCCACAATCAATTTTCCGCAACGCCGGTGACCAATGCCGCGTTCGGCACAGTAGGCGTACAGCAAGTCCTTACCCTGCACACACAAGCGTGCCTTGAGTGAGCCGGGTGCGTAATAAATGCCCGCATGGATCACTTCGCTATTGCGCGAGCTCGTGCCCGTACCAATGGCGGGTGCCGCCTCCAGCACCATGACCTCGTGCCCCGCCAGCGCCAACGCGCGTGCCACCGTCAGCCCCACAACACCGGCACCAATGACGACGCATTCCACTTGATCCATGATTAACTCATATTGGAAAAAACTTAGAGCGCACGCGGATCGGTCTGCAGCAACATCGCCACCAACGAGCGCAGACTCGTCTGCAACGCGGCAAACCCCTCGGTGATTTCCAGCGTTTCTTCATTCATGTACAGCTTGCGATTGATCTCCACCTGGATGCTGTGGCGGTGGCGCGCCGGGTCACTGTGGCGACGCACCAGCTCCACGCCCTTGTACGGGTGGTTATAGGACACGCTGTAACCCAAGCCGGTCAAATACGCACAGATTTGTCGCGACAGATGAGCAGAGGCGGTAGATTCGTCGCGGTTTCCGATCACAAAGTCAGCATGCGCCTCCCCCGGGAAGTCCGTGGCATGGCTGGACGCCACGGCCGGCATGGAATGGCAATTGAGGTGAATGCTGTAGCCATGGCGCGCGTGGGCGGCGTCAATCGCGGCAGCAACCGCGACGTGATACGGTCGCCAGCAGCGCTCGATACGCTCGCGCACTTCGGCCACCGACAACTGGCGCGCATAAATCGGAATACCGTCATCCGTCAGACGCCAGATCAACCCCTTGCCCAAGCGGACCTTGGACAAGACCACCGGGTCAGTCGCGACCGGGTCCGGCCAGACTTCATCAAACAGGCTGGTATCGATCTCGGTGATGTTGCGGTTGGCATCCAGGTAACTGCGTGGAAAATGCGCTTCGATCCAGGCCACCCCCAGAGCAGGGGCAAAGTCATAGAGTTTTTCCACATGGGTGTCTTCGGCCCGGCGCAACCTGGCCAGATCACAGGAAAAACCGAAGTCAGCCGGATAACGAATGCCACTGTGGGGCGAATCAAGCACCAGCGGGGTCGTGCCCGGTAAAAAGCGAAGCAATGAAGTCATGGTGTGAATTGTGACGCACCCGGCACGCTGATGTGTCCCTCCGGCCGCACTGCAAACCAAACCGCTGAAGAAAGCCGGTATGCGGCAACACCACGTTCCGGAAAACAGCGTTTTTAAAATGAGATACGGTCAAACGTATCAACAAATAATATATCAACGCTGCCACAGGATTCGAGCTGCTTCAAGGGGAACCGCCACGCCGTCGTGGTGCGGTATGAGCCGAGCCGTATAGTCCGATGCCGGGCGGGCCGCCGGCACGCAGGCCCGGTAGGCGTAGCCGTGGGTTGCGCCCACCAGTTGCCGCACGCGCACCATCCTCACTCGCTCCGGTGCGGCACCGTTAACGCCATTGGCATAAAGCTCGACCCGCACGGCCTCCGGGTCGAGATCATCGAAATAGATTTGAACCTCACAGACGTGCTGCTCGCCATCGGTCTGAAGATTCACTTCGCCGAAGCGAAGTGCGGTCCATTTTTGCGCCAGCGCATGCCGCCAATTAACCACATCGACGCCGATGGCGCCGTTATCGACAGCCCGCGCCAGGTAGGCTGAGGCTGCCGGCAGGTAGTGATTCTCGGTGTATTCACGCACCGAGCGGCTGGTGGAAAAGCGCGGCGTCAATTGCGCCATGCTTTCCCGCATCCGGGTCACCCAGGCCCGGGGGATACCTTGCGCATCACGGGTATAGAACTCCGGGATCACCTCGCGTTCGAGTAGGTCGTAGAGGGCTTCCGCTTCGATAGCGTCCCAGGCCGCATCGTCATCATGTTCCTGACCATCCCCCAACGCCCATCCGACTGCCGGCGTGTAGGCCTCTGCCCACCAACCGTCCAATTCCGACAGATTGATGCCGCCATTGACCAGTACTTTCATGCCGCTCGTTCCACACGCTTCCCAGGGACGACGCGGCGTGTTGAGCCAGACATCCACGCCCTGCACCAGCTGCTCGGTCAAATGCATATCGTGGTCACTAAGAAGGGCGACATGGGCGCGGGCCTCGGGCCGACCGATGAAATGCATCCATTGCTGAATCAGGGCCTGACCGGCCAGATCTGCGGGATGCGCCTTGCCGGCCATGATGAGCTGCACCGGGCGTTGCGGATTCGTCAACAGGCGCAGCAGTCGCTCCGGGTCGTGCAGCAGCAAATTCGGCCGTTTGTAGGCAGCAAAACGGCGTGCAAAACCCAAGGTCAACGTATTGCAGTCAAACAGATGCGTGGCGCCCTCAACCGTCTCGGCTGAACCGCCGGAAGCCGCCAATTGCCGGGACCATCGTTCGCGGGCATAGTCAACAAGGGCGCTACGCGCGGCGCTGCGAAATTGCCATAGGCCGGCATCGGAGGCACAACGAACGTCCTTGTCCAGTGCTTCTGTTGCACCCAGCCAGCGCTCCTTTCCACAGAACTCGGTCCAGAGACTGTCGGCCGCCGCCGAATCCCAGGTCGGCATATGGACGCCGTTGGTGACGTGTCCAATCGGTACTTCTTCCGTCGGCCAGCGGGGGAACAGAGGCTCAAACAGGTGCCGACTCACTTTTCCATGCAAACGACTCACGCCATTCACCGCGCCACTGCCGCGAATCGCCAGATAGGCCATGTTGAAAGGCTCCGACGCGTCGTTCGGGTTCTGCCGGCCCAGGGCCAGCAAATCGTGGCAGCTTATCCCGAGCTGGGTACGTGCATAGCCAGCAAGGTACTGCTCAATGAGCGCGGGGGCGAAACGATCCAAGCCGGCAGCCACCGCGGTGTGCGTGGTGAAGAGATTGCCCGCCCTGGTGACAGTTAACGCGACCTCGAAGTTCCGTCCGGACTTCTCCATGAAGCTGCGTGCGCGCTCCAGCACCGCGAAGGCCGCATGCCCCTCATTCAAATGGCAGACTTCCGGCTCGATGTCGAGCGCCGCGAGCAGCCGCCAGCCGCCAATGCCGAGCAGCATTTCCTGCTTGAGGCGCAACTCCGGCCCGCCGCCGTAAAGTTCGCTGGTAATGCCGCGATGCGCCGGGTAATTCGCTGCGTCATTGCTATCCAGCAGGTACAGCTTCACGCGACCAACCTGAACCTGCCAGGCGCGCAGCCAAACCGAGTAACCGGGTAAGGCAAGCTCTAATCGCAGCCACTCCCCGTTCGATTTCCGCAACGGTGTGATCGGCAACTGACCGGGGTCGTTATACGGGAAGAATGACTGTTGCGTGCCATCCTTGTCGATCAGCTGGCGAAAATAGCCTTGCTGATAGAGCAGCCCGATGCCGATCACCGGGACGCCTAAATCGCTGGCGGCCTTGAGTTGATCGCCAGCCACGTTGCCAAGTCCACCCGAATAGATCGGCAATGCTTCGCTCAACATGAATTCCATACTGAAATACGCAACACAGCGCAACGTCGATTGTGGGTAGGTCTGCTGAAACCACGCCGGCGCTAGCGCTGCATCGCGCCTGCCTTGAACCAGATCATCCAGGTTTTTGCGGAAAACGGGATCGGCCAAAACATGCTGGAGTTTTTCCCGTGAGACCGTCTGCAAGACCACCCAGGGATTTTGGGTCAGCGCCCAGAGCGCGGGATCCAGCTGCCGCCACACTTGGTCGGTGGCATGATTCCACGACGAGCGCATATCCAGGGCCAGCTCGGCCAGCGAATCGAATCCCTGTACCTCCGACGGAAAAAGATACTCCTTCGGGTGGCTGAGCCGTGTTTGTTCGCTCATAACCTTTCTTCACATCTGTCCTGTCCCCGGCGCTATCTCGGGCTGCGGCCTGGCGCCGCCAGCGCGACCGGGCGGCGCTCACGACTGGTGGTGACCGATGTTGCGAGCTAGGCTGACTCGACCAGCGTCAAGGGGAATTGGGCCTCGGCCTTCAGCCAGTCCTCAAGCGCATGCCCGTCGATATGGCCGCGCGCCTCATAGAAGGCATAGGCGGCCAGGCGAATCACTTGCTCGCGCTCATCCGGCAACCCGGTCTGGGCCGGTCGATCCGGCTCTGGCGGGGTGTTCGTCTTGTGCTTCTTGCCATGCGTGGTCTCGCCATGTAGATGTTGCATCTCGAATCTCCTGTAAGTGAAACAGACAGTGCAGCGACGGCATCAGCGCCAAATCGATGCAAACCGGAAAATATAGGCCTGCGTGGTTTGGGTGTCGTTGCGCGATATCAACTCCTGCAGGATGGGCCAGACTTGCGGGGCCGGCGCGTATCATGGCGACGACACAACACCACAGATAGCCCGCCATGCTTGAGTACGCCTACACCCCTGCCATCGAACTGCGCCGGGCCATCGCAGCCCGAGAGGTGTCGCCAGTTGAAGTCATGCGGCAGTGCCTGGAGCGCGCGCACGAGTTGGAGCCCCAACTGAACTGTTTTGTGACGATAACGCCCGAGGAAGCGCTAGGCGCCGCAGCGCGCGCCGAAAAAGCCGTGATGGCGGGCGAGCCGCTGGGGGCGTTGCATGGCATTCCGGTTTCCGTCAAGGATCTGATCGCGATGGGTGGCATCAGGCAGACCTTTGGCTCGCGCACCATGACCAGCAACATCGCCGCAGCGGATGCCCCCGCCGTGGCGCGGGTCAAGGCGGCGGGCGCCTGCATCATCGGCAAGACAACGACCACTGAATTCGGCTGCAAAGGCGGCGGCGCGTCGCCGCTGACCGGAACCACCCGCAACCCGTGGGATGTGAGCAAAACGCCGGGCGGTTCCAGCCTGGGGGCCGCGAGCAGCGTGGCGGCCGGCGTCACACCTTTTGCGTTGGGCACTGACGGCGGCGGATCGATTCGCCTGCCTAGTTCTTTCAGTGGCCTGTTCGGCATCAAGGCCCAATTTGGGCGAGTGCCTGTATTCCCCGTATCAGCCACGCCGACGCTGGCGCATGTGGGCCCCATGGCGCGCACTGTGCGTGATGCGGCGCTGCTGCTGAGCGTTATTTCCGGTCATGACAGACGCGACCCGTTTAGCGTGGCGGGTGCCGTGCCGAACTACCTTGGCGCCTGCGACCTGCCCGTCAGGGGCATGCGCATCGCATGGTCAGCCACGCTGGGTTACGCCAAGCCGGCGCCTGACGTGCTGAAGGCTTGCGAGGCGGCGGTCAAGGCGCTGCAGGGCTTGGGCTGCGACGTTGTGGAGTGGGATGACCTCGCAGGCGAAGACCCAATTGATTTGTGGATGGCAGAGTTTTACGCGGGTGTTGGCACACGGCTGAAGAACGCCATGCGCGACGCCAGGGACCTGCTTGACCCGGCAGTGGCCCGCATGCTGGAGCCAGCCCTGCATCAATCGCTTGAAGACTATTACGCCAAGGTATTCAGGCGTTACGAATTTCGGGAAAAGGTGCGCGCAAAATTCGAGTCGATTGACCTTTTGCTGACGCCCACCACGCCGTGCACCGCCTTTGATGCCAACGCCGACGCGCCCGCCGATGGCGCAGACAACATCATTTCGTGGATGGCCTACACCTACCCTTTCAATCTCACGGGGCAACCGGCAGCGTCGGCTCCGGTAGGATTTACCGCATCAGGCCTTCCGATAGGCCTGCAAATGGTGGCCAAAATCAACCAGGAAGTTGACATCTTTCGCGCCGCCGCTGCCCTGGAATCGGCACGTCCCTGGGCTCAGGTCAAGCCAGCACTGCCAAGCCCGCTGCGGCGCTGAAAACAACTTAACGTCGGTTTGGAGGCGGCCTGTCAGCGATAGACTGCCCTTCCTGGCATACGGACCATCATTGATTTGAGCCGTCGCCTTGTTTGGACTTGGGCGTTAGAAATCATCCAAATTGCGTATGACACGATTCCGGCAACACCAGCAACAAAAAAAGGACCTGCGATTTCTCGTAAGTCCTTGATTTATAACCAACAATTTGGTGGGCGATGCAAGTTTCGAACTTGCGACCCCTGCAGTGTGAATGCAGTGCTCTACCCCTGAGCTAATCGCCCTGAATTCGTTTCAGGTAAGCCTCGAATTATGCCATATATATTCAGGCGGCCACACGCCAAACCGTTTTGCCACCACTGGCCTTATCCATCTGCTTGAGAACATCGTCATGCGCGGCGATCTCCTGGTCGTTGGCGGCCAGCACCGGCAGCTCAATGGCACGCAGGTCAATTTGCACAACGCTAGGACCCGCGCTTTCAGCCGACCCCAGATCGATCAGCAAGGCATCCTGGCCGCGTGTCAGGTTGATGTAGACATCGGCCAGCAGCTCGGCATCCAGCAGCGCGCCATGCAGGGTGCGCCCCGAATTGTCAACGCCCAACCGGTCGCACAGCGCATTCAGTGAATTGCGCTTGCCGGGGAACATTTCTTTGGCCATGACCAGGGTGTCGGTCACACTGGCCACAAATTCCTTGAACAGGGGACGGCCAATCAACTCCAGCTCCTTGTTCAGAAAGCCCACGTCAAAGGCCGCGTTGTGGATGATGATTTCGGCGTCTTGCAGGTACTCCAGAAGCTCGTCTGCCACCGCCGCGAACTTGGGCTTGTCCTTCAAGAACTCGCTGGTAATGCCGTGCACCTTCAGCGCCTCTTCGTGGCTGTCGCGCCCGGGGTTCAAGTAGAAGTGCTTGTTGTTGCCGGTCAGTTTGCGGTTGAACAACTCGACACAGCCGATTTCAATCACACGGTCGCCGTTGTCGGCGGACAGACCGGTTGTCTCGGTATCAAGAAAAATTTGACGCATGGGGCGGGCGGACGGTCAGTGGACTTCTTTGGCGTGATTGATGGAGTATTTAGGGATCTCCACCAGCACATCTTTTTGCGCCAAGATGGCCTGACAACTCAAGCGCGAATTCGGTTCCAGACCCCAGGCGCGGTCGAGCAGGTCTTCTTCGTTTTCATCGGGTGCATTGAGTGAAGGAAACCCTTCGCGCACGATGACATGGCAAGTCGTGCAAGCACACACCATGTCACAGGCGTGCTCGATATTGATGTGGTTGTCCAGCAAGGCCTCACAAATTGAGGTGCCGGCGGGGGCCGATATTTCGGCGCCCTGCGGACAGTACTCAGGGTGCGGCAATATTTTGATGATGGGCATGTATTTTTCCAGTGGGTCTGGTTCAGACCGTCTCAATGTTTTTTCCGGCCAGTGCTTTTTGAATACCCCGGTTCATCCGCATGGCGGCGAACGTCTCGGTGCCTTTGGCGAGTCCCTGGGTGGCGGCCTCAATCAGGGCGGCCTCCTCCAGTGTTCGTGCGGCCTTGACGGCTGCCATCAGGTTGTCAATTTCGGCGCGCTCGGCGTCAGTTAGCAGGTCACCGTCCGCCGCCAAGGCACTTTGCGTCGCCAGCAGCATGCGGTCGCCATCGACGCGGGCCTCGACCAGCGCGCGGGCCTTCATATCGGCCTCGGCGGTGGTGAAGCTGTCTTGCAACATTCTGGCAATTTGATCGTCGCCCAGACCGTACGAGGGTTTGACGTCAATCCGGGCCTCCACACCACTGATCTGCTCCTTGGCACTGACATTCAGCAAGCCATCGGCGTCCACGGTAAAGGTGACACGGATGCGCGCAGCGCCAGCGGCCATCGGTGGAATGCCGCGCAGCTCAAACCGGGCCAGACTGCGGCAGTCCGCTACCAGATCACGCTCACCCTGCACCACATGCAGCGCCAGCGCCGTCTGTCCATCTTTGTAGGTGGTGAAGTCTTGCGCCTTGGCGGTCGGAATGGTTTCGTTGCGCGGCACGATGCGCTCGACCAGGCCGCCCATGGTCTCAATGCCGAGTGACAAGGGAATCACGTCCAGCAGCAGCAAATCACCTGCTGTGTTGTTGCCCGCCAGCTGGTTGGCCTGAATGGCGGCGCCCAACGCCACGACTTCATCCGGGTTCAGGTTATTCAGGGGCGCTCGACCAAAGAAACTGGCGACGGCCTGTTGAATTTGCGGCATGCGGGTGGAGCCGCCGACCATGACCACGCCCTTGACATCGGCGGCCGACAGCTTGGCATCGCGCAAGACTTTGCGTACGGCAGCGATGGTTCGGGCGGTCAGACTGCTGGTGACAGCCTCAAACTGCGCAACATTGACATCAAATTCGACCCTAGCCCCCGTCATTACTAGGTTGAACGCTTCTGAATTTGTAGCAGACAAGGCTTCCTTGCAGGCCCGTGCTGCCACTTTGACAGCGGCCTTGTCGGCTGCGGTGCGCGCCTGCGCGCCAGTTTGCGCCAGCACCCAATCGGCCAGCGCATGGTCGTAGTCATCGCCGCCCAGCGCCGAGTCGCCGCCGGTGGCGACCACTTCAAAAACACCCTGCGTCAGTCGCAAAATCGAGATATCAAAAGTGCCGCCGCCCAGGTCGTAGATGGCATAAACACCCTCACTGGCGTTGTCCAGTCCGTAGGCAATTGCCGCGGCAGTGGGTTCGTTGATCAGGCGCAGCACGTTCAGGCCGGCCAGTTGCGCCGCGTCTTTGGTCGCTTGGCGCTGGGCATCGTCAAAATAGGCGGGCACCGTGATCACGGCGCCATAGAGATCGTCGTTAAACGTGTCTTCCGCGCGGTAACGCAAGGTGGCCAAAATGTCGGCGCTCACCTCCACCGGTGATTTCTCACCCTGCACGGTTTGCAGCCCCAACATACCGGGGTGATCCACAAAGCGGTACGGCAGCTTGTCAGCCCCGGCCAGATCCTGCAGACCGCGCCCCATGAAGCGCTTGACCGAGGCAATGGTGTTCTCCGGGTCCAGCGCCAGCGCCGCCTCGGCGTCAAAACCGATTTGACGCCCGCCACCTTCGAGGTAGCGCACCACCGACGGCAAGATGACACGGCCCTGTGCGTCCGGCAGGCATTCGGCCAGGCCGTGGCGCACAGCGGCCACCAGAGAGTGGGTGGTGCCAAGATCAATGCCCACCGCCACGCGCCGCTGGTGCGGGTTGGGAGACTGGCCCGGTTCGGAAATTTGTAGAAGCGCCATGTTTTATTTTTTCGAAATCGAGGCGCTATTGTCCCCGGTCTGTGGTGTCCATTCGGTCGAGGCGGGCTTCCACATCACTGGCAAAGCGCTCGATGAACATCAGCGCCCTCACCTGTTGCACCGCCCCTCGGTAGTCATGCTGCACGTCCAGCAATTGGCCGCATTGTTGCAGCGCCTCGCGCCGGGCCGCCAGAACTTGGACGTTGAGATCATCCAGATCAGCGGCAGTGCGGGCCTCGTCCAGCGCCTCGCGCCATTCCATTTGCTGCATCAGGAACGCAGTCGGCATGGCCGTGTTGTTCTCGGCATTCACCGGGGTGGCATTCAATTCACACAGATAGGCTGCGCGCTTGAGCGGATCTTTCAGGCGCTGGTAGGCCTCGTTGATGCGCACCGACCATTGCATCGCCACGCGCTGCGCGGCGGCGCCCTGCGCGGCGAACTTGTCGGGGTGCGCCTCGCGCTGCAGGTCTTTCCAGCGCGCGTCAATGGCCGCGCGGTCTTGCGCAAACTGGGGAGCGAGACCGAAAAGCTCGAAATCAGTGGATTGGAGATTCACACCCGAAACGACTCACCGCAACCACAGCGATCACGCTCTTTGGGATTGTTGAACTTGAAGCCTTCGTTCAGGCCTTCGCGGACAAAATCCAGCTCAGTGCCATCCAGGTAGGCAAAACTTTTCGGTTCAACCAGCACCTTGACGCCATGGCCTTCAAACACCAGGTCTTCAGGCTCAATCTCATCCACATACTCCAGCTTGTAAGCCAGGCCAGAGCAACCGGTGGTCTTGACGCCCAGTCGCACGCCTACACCCTTGCCACGCTTGCTCAGGTAGCGACTCACGTGCCGGGCAGCAGCTTCAGTCAGCGTAACGGCCATGTCAGTGCGTCTGTGCTGCGTTGTGTTTTTGCCGGTAGTCGTTCACCGCTGCCTTGATGGCGTCTTCGGCCAGGATGGAGCAATGAATCTTGACGGGCGGCAAGGCCAGCTCTTCCGCGATCTCGCTGTTTTTGAGCGCTGCCGCCTGATCCAGCGTCTTGCCTTTGACCCATTCGGTCACCAGAGACGACGAGGCAATGGCCGAGCCACAGCCATAGGTCTTGAAGCGGGCATCTTCAATCACCCCGGTTTGCGGGTTGACCTTGATCTGCAACTTCATGACGTCGCCGCAGGCCGGAGCCCCTACCATGCCGGTGCCGACCGAATCATCGCCCTTGTCGAACGAGCCGACATTGCGGGGGTTTTCGTAGTGGTCAACGACCTTGTCAGAATATGCCATTTTGTTTCTCCGTTAATGGGCAGCCCACTGGATGGTGCTGATATCAATGCCTTCTTTGTACATGTCCCACAAGGGGCTCAAATCACGCAGTTTGGCGACATTGAGCTTGATGGTGTCAATCGCGTAATCAATTTCGGCCTCAGTCGTGTAGCGGCCAATCGTCATGCGCAGGCTGCTGTGCGCCAACTCATCGCTCCGACCCAGCGCGCGCAGCACATAGCTGGGCTCTAGGCTGGCGGAGGTGCAGGCAGAGCCACTGGACACGGCCAGCCCCTTGATGCCCATGATCAAGGACTCGCCTTCCACGTAATTGAAACTGATGTTCAGGTTATGCGGCACGCGCTTGTCCAGGTGACCGTTGATGAACACCTGCTCCACGTCTTTCAGACCCGCCAGCATGCGGTCGTGCAACGCCTGAATGCGCACGTTCTCGCCCGCCATCTCTTCTTTGGCGATTCGGTAGGCTTCCCCCATGCCGACAATCTGGTGCGTCGGCAGGGTGCCGGAGCGCATACCGCGCTCATGGCCGCCGCCGTGCATTTGCGCCTCAATCCGCACGCGCGGCTTGCGCCGTACAAACAGGGCGCCGATTCCCTTGGGGCCATAGGTTTTGTGCGCGGTCAGGCTCATCAGATCGACCGGCAACTGGCTCAGGTCCATGGCCACCCGCCCTGTCGCCTGCGCGGCATCAACGTGGAACACAATGCCCTTTTCTCGGCAAATCGTCCCGATCGCGGCAATATCCTGGATCACCCCAATTTCGTTATTGACGAACATGACGCTGGCCAGAATGGTGTCCGGGCGAATTGCCGCCTTGAAGACCTCAAGATCAAGCAAACCATCCGGCTGCACATCCAGATAAGTCACCTCAAAGCCCTGGCGCTCCAGTTCGCGGCAGGTGTCCAGCACCGCTTTGTGCTCGGTCTTGACCGTGATGATGTGCCGGCCTTTGGTCTTGTAAAAGCCAGCGGCACCCTTGAGCGCCAGATTGTTGGATTCAGTTGCCCCCGAGGTCCAGACAATTTCGCGCGGGTCAGCGCCAATCAGCACCGCCACCTGTTCGCGGGCCTTTTCAACCGCGGCTTCGGCTTCCCAGCCCCAGGCATGGCTGCGCGATGCGGGGTTGCCAAAATGCTGGCGCAACCAAGGGATCATGGCATCCACCACCCGCTCATCGCAGGGGGTGGTGGCGCTGTAATCCATGTAAATCGGAAAGTGAGGTGTGGTATCCATGGCGGGCTCGCTGCTGGCTAAACTAAAAAACAATAATCAGGTCTTGGAAAATGCGTTGCCCAAGGCAAACACCGAATTGGGTACATTCATGCGAATGGGTTTGGATACCGGCATCGCGGAAATGGCGCGCTTCACGCTGGGTTTGTCTTCCACTTGCAGACCTTTGGCCAACTGGTCGTCCACCAGCTTTTGCAGGGTCACCGAATCCAGAAACTCCACCATGCGCACATTGAGGGACGCCCACAGATCGTGCGTCATGCAGCGCTCGCCTTCACCCAGGCAATTTTCCTTGCCACCGCACTGGGTGGCGTCAATGGGTTCGTCCACCGAGGTGATGATGTCAGCCACCGTGATCTCGGCCGGACTGCGCGCCAGCGTGTAGCCGCCACCCGGGCCACGGGTAGATTCGACCAGTTCGTGCCGGCGCAACTTGCCAAACAGCTGCTCCAGATAGGACAGGGAAATCTGCTGGCGCTGGCTGATGGCCGCCAGTGTCACCGGGCCGTTGCTCTGACGCAAGCC
The DNA here is from genome assembly GCA_036835225.1 of Rhodoferax sp. Classification (GTDB taxonomy): domain Bacteria; phylum Pseudomonadota; class Gammaproteobacteria; order Burkholderiales; family Burkholderiaceae_C; genus Rhodoferax. The sequence goes on from DAITMI010000038.1 coordinate 23,670, forward strand.
CAGATCAATCATCGCTGTTACCGCAAAGCGGCCTTTGGTAGTGAGACGCATGGCATACTCCTTCAGTCGTATTCAGTTGACTATTTTTGTGCAGTATAGCAATAAACCAACTAATTTGCTCAGGTACTAGACTGCTCAATCACAGTCATGCACTTTTTCCGCTAGAGGCAATAACAAGCACATTGTCGCTACCCGACGCGCCAAAAGCCTGCTCCTTCAGAATAGCCAGTTGATCGCGCACCCGGGCCGCTTTTTCGAACTCCAGGTTGCGGGCGTGCTCCAGCATCAGTTTCTCCAGACGCTTGATTTCCCGCGAAACATCTTTCTCGCTCATGTCTTCCACCTGCGCCCGCTGCAAGGCATCGCGCTCCAGTTTTTCCGCCTCCTTGCCGGCCTTTTCACTGTAAACGCCATCAATCAAGTCCTTGACCTGCTTGACGATTGAGCGCGGTGTGATGCCTTGCGCCAGGTTGTGAGCAATCTGCTTTTCGCGCCGCCGCTCGGTTTCTCCCATCGCCTTCTTCATCGATTCGGTGATCTTGTCGGCGTACAAAATCGCCCGTCCATTCAAGTTGCGTGCGGCGCGACCAATGGTTTGAATCAGCGAGCGCTCGGAGCGTAAAAAGCCCTCCTTGTCGGCGTCCAGAATCGCCACCAGGCTGACTTCGGGGATATCCAAGCCCTCGCGCAGCAAGTTGATGCCGACCAGCACGTCGAAGGTGCCCAAGCGCAGGTCGCGCAAAATTTCCACCCGCTCCACCGTATCCACATCGCTGTGCAGGTAGCGCACCTTCACGCCGTTGTCACTTAAATAGTCGGTCAGTTGCTCGGCCATGCGTTTGGTCAGGGTGGTGATCAATACACGCTCGTGCTTGTCCACCCGGATGCGGATTTCCTGCAGCACGTCGTCCACCTGGTGCGTGGCGGGGCGCACCTCGACCTCCGGATCGACCAGGCCGGTGGGGCGCACCAGCTGCTCTACCACCTGGCCGGCATGGTCTTTTTCCCACTGCGCGGGCGTGGCCGAAACAAAGATGGCCTGGCGCATCTTGGTCTCGAACTCTTCAAACTTGAGCGGCCGGTTGTCGAGTGCGCTGGGCAGGCGAAAGCCATACTCCACCAGCGTCGTCTTGCGCGCCCGGTCGCCGTTGTACATGCCGGTAAACTGGCCGATCAGCACATGGCTCTCGTCCAGGAACATCATCGCGTCCTTCGGCAGATAGTCGGTCAGGGTGGCGGGCGGCGCACCGGGGGCGGCACCGCTGAGGTGGCGGGTGTAGTTCTCGATGCCCTTGCAGTGCCCGACTTCGCTGAGCATTTCCAGATCAAAGCGGGTGCGCTGCTCCAGCCGCTGGGCTTCGACCAGTTTGCCCTGGCTGACGAATTCCTTGAGCCGGTCGGACAACTCCACCTTGATCGTCTCCACCGCGGCCAGCACGCGGTCACGCGGGGTGACGTAATGGCTTCGCGGGTACACGGTAAAGCGCGGTATTTTCTGGCGAATGCGCCCGGTGAGCGGATCAAACAGCTGCAGTGACTCAATCTCGTCGTCAAACAGCTCGATGCGAATCGCCATCTCGCTGTGCTCGGCCGGAAACACGTCGATGGTGTCGCCGCGCACGCGGAACTTGCCGCGTGAAAAGTCGGCATCGTTGCGCTGGTACTGCATGCGCACCAGCTGGGCAATCATGTCGCGCTGGCCCATTTTGTCGCCCGCGCGCAAGGTCATCACCATCTGGTGGTAGGCCTCGGGCTGGCCGATGCCGTAAATGGCCGAC
>DAITMI010000039.1:0-25165 GCA_036835225.1 Rhodoferax sp.
ACCGGCCAACTTCCTGGACGTGGGCGGCGGCGCCACCCCCGAGAAGGTCACCGAAGCCTTCAAGATCATGCTGAAAAACCCCAAGGTCAAGGCCATTCTGGTCAACATCTTCGGCGGCATCATGAAGTGCGACACCATCGCCACCGGCATCATCACCGCCTGCAAGGCGACCAACCTGAATGTGCCGCTGGTCGTGCGCATGAAGGGCACCAACGAAGATCTGGGCAAGAAGATGCTGGCCGAGTCCGGTCTGCCGATCATCAGCGCCGACACCATGGCCGATGCGGCCCAAAAAGTGGTGGCTGCCGTCAACGCTGCCGCATAAGGAACCATCATGTCGATCCTCATCAATAAAGACACCAAGGTCATCACCCAGGGCATCACCGGCAAGACCGGTCAGTTCCACACCGAGAAGTGCCAGGAATACGCCAACGGCAAAAACTGTTTCGTCGCGGGCGTCAATCCCAAGAAGGCCGGCGAGTCGATTTTCAACATCCCAATTTACGCCTCCGTCAAGGAAGCGGCCAGCCAGACTGGCGCTACTGTGTCCGTCATCTACGTGCCACCCGCCGGTGCCGCCGCTGCCATCTGGGAAGCCGTGGAGGCCGATCTGGACCTGGCGATCTGCATCACCGAAGGCATTCCGGTGCGTGACATGCTCGAAGTGCGCAACAAGATGCGCGCCAAGGAAGCCGCTGGCGGCAAGAAGACCCTGCTGCTGGGCCCGAACTGCCCCGGGCTGATTACGCCGGACGAAATCAAGATCGGCATCATGCCCGGTCATATCCACCGCAAGGGTCGCATTGGCGTGGTCAGCCGCTCCGGCACGCTGACCTACGAAGCGGTGGCGCAGTTGACCGAAATCGGGCTGGGCCAGTCCAGCGCAGTGGGCATTGGTGGTGACCCCATCAATGGCCTCAAGCACATCGACATCATGCAAGCCTTCAATGACGACCCGGACACCGACGCCGTCATCATGATTGGCGAAATCGGCGGCCCGGATGAAGCCGAGGCGGCGCGCTGGTGCAAGCTCAACATGAAAAAACCGATCATCGGTTTCATCGCCGGCGTGACGGCGCCGGCCGGCAAACGCATGGGCCACGCCGGCGCCCTGATCTCGGGCGGCGCCGACACCGCCGATGCCAAGCTGGCGGTGATGGAGGAATGCGGTTTCAAGATCACGCGCAACCCGTCCGAAATGGCCAAGCTGTTGAAAGCCATGTTGTAATCCGCGACGGCTGGCCCTGTCTGGGCTGCTGATTGCGGTCAACCACAATACCAAGCCGGATTTCCTGAGGGACAATCCGGCTTAATTGTTTGTACGCCCCTGGCATTGATAGAGAAAGAACATCGTGGAAGAACTCCTCACCGCTCATTTTTGGTTTGCAGTCGGTCAGATCATCATGATCGATATTTTGCTGGGTGGTGACAACGCTGTGGTCATTGCGCTGGCGTGCCGCCAGCTGCCGACGCATCTGCGCCTCAAGGGTATTTTGTGGGGAACGGCTGGCGCGATTGTGCTGCGGGTCGTCCTCATCGCGTTCGCCTTGACCTTGCTGGCGGTGCCGTATCTGAAACTGGTGGGGGCGGCCTTGTTGCTGTGGATTGGTGTCAAGCTGCTGGTGCCCGAGGAGGAAGGACATTCCAATATCCAGGGCAGTGACAAGCTGTGGGCGGCGGTCAAGACCGTGATCATTGCCGACTTGGTCATGAGCATTGACAATGTGATCGCGATCGCCGGGGTGGCCACCGGCGCCGGCGGCCAACACCAGTTGCCGCTGGTGATTTTTGGTCTTCTGGTCAGCATTCCCATCATCATTTGGGGCAGCCAGCTGGTGCTCAAGCTAATGGACCGATTCCCGGCCATCATCACGATCGGCGGCATGTTGTTGGGCTGGATTGCGGGCACCATGGCGCACAGTGATCCAGCTGTGGTGGATTTGTTGCCGCAAACAAAAGTATGGAACTACGGCTTGGGTCTGGCCGGCGCGCTGGGCGTGTTTCTGGTGGGAACGGCACTCAAAAAGCGCACGCCACCGTCGGCCCCTGATCAGTAGCCTTCAGATCCTGACGCTTTGCCACAAAAATGACTGCCTTGCGTGCGCACTTCCGAGCCCGCGTGCGGGGCGCCTGCTAAGGTCTGAGCTTGGCTTCATCACCCAGGCTGAGCCAGTTCTGGCGCACCGACTGGTTCACCGGCGTGTGGGTGGTGATGGCAGTGATCGTGCTCCACCTGACGACCGACCTCACCGGCACGCTGGAGCGTCGCTTCTACGACTTTGCCAGCACCAGCGCCTCGCGTCAGCCCTCAAGCCGAACTGCCGTCATTGCCATCGATGACCAGAGCATTGCCAGCCTCGGCCGCTGGCCCTGGTCACGGGATATCGACGCCCGCCTGATTGACCAGCTGGCGGCAGCCAAGGCCGGCACCATTGTTCATACGGGTTTCTTTTTTCAAGCTCAGCATGACCGGGGCCTGAGCTTCATTCAGAAAATAAAGGGCGTACTGGGCGCGTCAGCCGACGCGGCCAACCCACCCTCCGCCACCCATGAACAATTGGCCCGCTTGCTGGCCGAGGCCGAGGTATCCCTGGACATTGATGGCCAGCTGGCCGACAGCTTCAAAAGGGCTGGCAACGTCATCCTCCCCTCCTTGTTGACACCGGGGCAACAACCGCTGGAACGCCTTGGCAGGGCCGCCTTCGGCGTGGGGCACCTCCGCCTGCCGGCGGACCGGGACGGCGTGCTCCGGCAGGCGCCGTTGCTGGTGAATTACGCCGGCACAGCGGTGCCCTCCGTGGCGTTGCTGGCGGTGGCCAACAGCCTGCATCTGAGCGCCGCCGATATCCAGCGGAAGGCGGGTGAGTCGGTGCAAGTTGGCCCCTTGCGCATCCAGACGGATGGAGCGGCGCGCATGCTGCCGCAGTTCTACACCGGGCATGACGGCCAACCGGCGTTTGCGCTGGATTCGTTTGCCGATGTGCTGAGCGGAAAAATCCCGGCGGCCAGGTACGCCGACAAGATTGTGGTGATTGGCGTGACGGCGACTGGCCTGGCCACCCCGTTGGCGGTGCCGGGGGCCCCGTCCCTGTCGGTGGCAGAAGCCATTGCGCACATGACGTCCAGCATGTTGCGCGGGCATGTCATTGTGCAACCGGACTGGGGGCGCTGGGCGACGCTGGGCGTGGTCCTGCTGGTTTGCGCCTACCTGATCCTGCTGTTGCCTCACTTGTCGGCCGGAGCGGCCGCCCTGCTCACTTGCTTGATCGTCATGGCTTTGTTGGGGGCTGAGTTCGGCTTGCTCGCCGGTGCGGCCTTGTGGCTCAGCCTGGTTTTTCCGGCGACCTTGCTGCTGATCGGGCATCTGTCCTTGACGCTCAAACGTTTTTTGATCAGAGGGGCGGACAAGCCTAGCGCTGACGTGGCCTCCGCCTCTGCTGACACCAACCGGATGCTGGGGCTGGCCTTGCAGGGGCAGGGTCAGCTCGACCTGGCGTTTGAGCACTTCCGCCGGGTGCCCATGGGCGACGCCGTCATGGGCCATCTGGAACGCCTCGCGCTGGAGTTCGAACGCCAGCAGCAGTTCCGCCAGGCCGCGGCGGTGTACCAACATCTGGCACCCTACAACAAGGACGACACGGAGGATCAAGACCAGCCGGCCACCCTGAACCGGGTCAACAGTCCGGCTGAATGCGTCAGCCCCGTCATGTTGGGTCGCTATCAGCTTGAGCGGGCGTTGGGCAAGGGCGCCATGGGGGTGGTTTACCTGGGCAAAGACCCCAAACTCGGACGCGTCGTGGCCATTAAAACCATGGCCTTGAGCGAGGAGTTTGAAGGCCAGGCGCTGGAGGATGCCCGTGAACGCTTCTTTCGCGAGGCGCAGACGGCCGGCCGTTTGCAGCACCAGAACATTGTCACAATTTTTGACGCCGGCGAAGCGCAGGATCTGGCGTATATCGCCATGGAGTTCCTCAAAGGCAAAGACTTGGTTGGCTTTTGCCAGAAGGGCCAGCTGCTGGCGGTGCCGACGGTGCTGTCGATCGTGGCGCGCGTGGCACAGGCGCTCGCCTACGCGCATCGGCAGCAGGTGGTGCACCGCGACATCAAGCCGGCCAACATCATGTTTGACCCGGACAGCGACACGGTGAAGGTTACGGACTTTGGCATCGCGCGCATCACCGATGCAAGCAGGACCAAAACCGGCCTGGTGTTGGGAACGCCTAGTTTTATGTCACCCGAACAACTCGCCGGCCAAAAGATCGACGGTCGCTCCGACCTTTATTCATTGGGGGTGATGCTGTTCCAGCTGCTCTCGGGTGTGCTGCCCTTCCGTGGCAAATCGTTGGCCGAGCTGATGCACAAGATTACCAATGAAGAGGCGCCCGACATTCGCCTCCTCCGCCAGGGTTTGCCACCCAGTCTGGCAAACCTGGTGGCGGTGTCACTGCGCAAACCCCCGCACGCCCGCTATCAGGATGGCGATCAGTTGGCCAGCGACTTGCGGGCGTTATTATCAGCAGGCAACGCCATCGACCTGAACATAGAGCCAGATACCTGATGAATTACACCTTCTGCGCGCAAACCGATCCGGGTCGGGTCCGGGAGAACAATGAGGATGCAGCGGTTTTTGACGAGGCCACGCACCTGGGCGTGTTGGCGGATGGCATGGGCGGTTACAACGCGGGTGAGATTGCCAGTGGCATGGCCACCGCGTTTATCAAGTCGGAGTTGGCCCGCTGGCTGGCCGAAGCGGACCCGCAAGCCCATGTCGGGCAAGTCAGGCACGCCATCGAGCTGTGTGTTGACCATGCCAACCGCTCGATTTTCAAGGCCGCGAATTCCACCCGCCAGTATGCGGGCATGGGCACCACGCTGGTGCTGGCGGTCTTTTGGGGCAGCACGCTGCTGGTGGGGCATATCGGCGATTCCCGCTGCTATCGCTGGCGTGGCAATGAGTTGGTGCAGATCACCCGGGACCACTCCCTGCTGCAGGAACAAATCGACGCCGGCTGGTTGACGCCGGAGCAGGCAGCGACATCACCGCACAAAAATCTGGTGACACGGGCGCTGGGCGTCGAAGAGGCCGTGATGCTGGAGCTCAATGAGCATCAGGTAGCGGCCGGTGATCTCTATTTGATGTGTTCCGACGGTCTTTCCGACATGCTGGAAAACGCGGCGATTGCCGGCATCCTGCAAAACGGCGCCTCGCTGGCGCACATGGCGGACCAGCTGATTGCCATGGCCAACGCGCATGGCGGCCGCGATAACATCACGGTCTTGCTGACGCAGGTGTCCGGCAGCTCCGAACAGCGCGGGTTACTATCCAGATTGCTTGGGAAACAGTAAGCTCATGAGATTCCCAATAACCAGTTTCAGAAACAGGAGTCGGTCATGCCGAAAATGATCGTATCGATCGACGGGGTTGTCATCAAGGAAGTCCAATTGACCAAGGATCGGACGACCTTGGGTCGGCGACCCTACAACGATATCGTGATCGACAATTTGGCGGTTAGCGGTGAGCACGCTGCGGTGCAGATGGAAGGCGGCGACGTCTATCTGGAAGACCTGAACAGCACCAACGGCACCTACGTGAACGGCAAAGCCGTCAAGAAGCTGTTGCTCCAGAATGAGGACACTGTCGAGGTCGGCAAATACCGGATTCGGTTTGTCAATGACGTGGCCGGGGACGGTGCCAAGAAGGGCATGACGGGCAAAGTCGCTGCGACCGGACTGGCGCCGCCGCCGTCGGCCATCCGGCCCGCCCTTACGGCCGATGCGGGCCCGGCAGAGGTGGTTCATGCGACGATCAAGGTGTTGTCGGGGGCGGCCGCCGGCCGTGAGGTGCCCTTGACCAAAGTGGTGACCACCATCGGCAAGCCGGGTGTGGCGGTGGCCGCGATCACCCGACGCCAACGCAGTTTTGTCGTTCATCACGTCGAGGGGGCGGGTAACCCGGCACTGAACGGGGCGCTTATCGGGGCGGAGCCGGTGGCGCTCAAAAATGGTGATCTGATTGAGTTGGCAGGCACCCAAATGCAGTTTGTTCAGACCTGAACGCACGTTCCACACGTCCTTCCACACGGCACCCGCGGGTTGCGGGCAAGTCAGGAGTTTGAGTTATGAGTGCGGTGATGAAACCCCCGACATCCGAGGAAAAAAATTCTGGCCAGGCCTTTTTTGAGTACCAGAAATTACCGGCGGAAAAACGCGGCAGCACGTTCGAGGCGCTTTTTTACAAGCAGTTGCAACAGGTCACCGCCCGCATTCATGACACGGAAAATCTGGAGCAGATCATGCTGGAGGTCAGCCAGGATATCTGCAAACTGTTCAATGCCGATCGTCTGACGCTCTATGTGGTCAGTGCCGATCAGACCGCCATCGTCTCCAAGGTCAAGACCGGGCTCAACAGCAGCCGGGATCTCAAGCTGCCGATCACGCCGCAAAGCATTGCCGGTTACGCCGCCTTCAGCCAGCAACTGGTCAACCTGCCCGATGTTTATGACGACCAGGCGCTCAAGCAAATCCATCCTGCCCTGACCTTTCTGAAAGAAGTGGACAATCGCTCGGGCTACCGCACCCGGCAGATGCTGGTGGCGCCCATTCTTGAGGGCCATACGCTGCACGGCGTGCTGCAGGTCATCAACAATAAGGGCGATCAACCCTTTGGTGAACTTGACGTGGAGGGCGTGACCGAGCTGTGCAAGACACTGGCCATCGCCATTCGCCAGCGCGTGCACCGGATCGACAGTGGGGAACGGCGCAAGGTGACCAAATACGACGGCTTGGTGGCCGATGGGGTGATGACGGCAGTGGAGCTGCAGCAGTGCGTGCAGCAAGCACGCGTTGAAGGCAAGCCGGTTGAACAGGTGCTGATGGCGCACTACAAAGTGCAGTCCGCCCAGATCGGCCCGTCCTTGTCCAAGTTTTTTCGCGTGCCATATGAAGCCTTCAATCCCGCGCACATTCGCTCGGAGATGCTGCACGGCCTGCTCAAGCGTGAATTTGTGGAAGAACAAGGGTGGATTCCGCTGGAGGAGTCGCCCGAGGGTCTGGTCATCATGTGCCTGGATCCAGAGGCGGTGCGCGGCTCCCGGGTGGTGCCGCAGGTGTTCCCGCGCATCACCAAATTTGCCTACCGGGTAACGACGCAAAGCGAGTTTCAGCAAACACTGGGGCAGATCTTCGGCGCCGAGATCGCGGGCGGTTCGATTGACGAGTTGCTGGCCGACATGGATGGCGGGCCGGTCGATGACGGCAGCAATGACGACTCGCTGGAGTCAGCGGCGGCCGACAACGAACTGGTCAAGTTCGTCAACAAGGTGATCATCGACGCCTACCACCAGCGCGTCTCCGACATTCACATTGAGCCGATGCCGGGCAAGCTCAAAACCGGTATCCGGTTTCGCATTGACGGCACGCTGCAACCCTACATTGAAGTGCCGGCGCATTTTCGCCAGGCGATGGTGACGCGCTTGAAGATCATGTGCGACCTTGACATCTCAGAGCGGCGCAAGCCGCAGGACGGCAAGATCAAGTTCAAAAAATACGGCCCGCTCGACATAGAGCTGCGGGTCGCCACCATTCCGTCGGCCGGTGGGGTCGAAGACGTGGTGATGCGGATCTTGGCCGCCGGAGAGCCCATTCCACTGGACAAACTGGGCCTGACGCCGCACAACAAAGAGCGCGTCATCCGGACGATCGAGAAACCCTACGGCTTGTTCTATGTGTGCGGCCCGACTGGCTCCGGTAAAACCACCACGCTGCACTCCATCCTCAAGCATCTGAACACGCCGGACACCAAAATCTGGACCGCCGAAGACCCGGTGGAAATCACGCAAAAAGGACTGCGCCAGGTCCAGATCAACCGCAAAGCCGGCATTGATTTCGCCCTGATCATGCGGGCCTTTTTGCGGGCTGATCCCGACATCATCATGGTCGGCGAATCGCGCGACAAGGAAACGGTGGCGATGGGGGTGGAGGCCTCGCTCACCGGCCACCTGGTGTTCTCGACCCTGCACACCAACTCGGCGCCCGAGTCCATCACCCGCCTGCTGGACATGGGCATGGACCCCTTCAACTTTGCCGATGCGCTGCTGGGCATTCTGGCGCAGCGGCTGGCCAAAAAACTGTGCGACTGCAAGGAGTCGTATGTGCCGACTGTGGAAGAATTGCGCCTGTTTGCCGCCGAATACGCCGATGAGCTGCGGCACTCCGCCGCCTGGCAAGTTGACCCGGACGGCGAAACCAACAAACTGATCCAGAGCTGGCATGACCTTTACGAGCAGGACGGCCAACTCCGCTTTTACCGCCATGTCGGCTGCGACAAGTGCAACAAGACCGGCTACAAAGGCCGCATCGGCCTGCACGAACTGCTGATCGCCAGCGACGACATCAAGAAGCTGATCCAGGAGCGTGCCCGCGTCGCCGAGATTTTTGCCGCCGCGGTGGAAGGTGGCATGCGCACCCTGAAGATGGACGGCATGGAGAAAATCATGATGGGCCTGACCGACATCAAGATGGTGCGGCAGGTGTGTATCAAGTGACAGGAATGGCAAAATAAGGCCCTCACCATGCTGCACCGTCATCTCAACCATCAACGCTTTACTCTTGCAGCCATTGACGACGTGATTTCCCGTGGTCAATGGCAGGACTGGGCGGGTTTGCGTCGTGCGGCGCTGCAGGATCAGTCGCTTTTGGAAAAGGTGCGGCGTATCTGCCGCCCCTACGCGGGCGATCCTTACGCGCAACGGTATCACTTTTGGATGCATTATGTCGAAGAACACCACGCTTCCTGACTGGGAGCTGGTACTGTCCGCCGCCGCTCGCCTTCAACGCATTTTGCCGGAAGCGGTGCTTGTTGGCGGAACAGCATCAGCCATTCATGCAGGGCATCGTTTCTCGCGTGATGCTGACCATGTGCTGACCGATCTTCGCTTGCGTTTCGATGGAGTGCTTGCCGAGCTTGAATCGGTAGCCGGTTGGAAAACCGCTCGTGTTCAACGCCCTGTGCAGATTCTCGGGAGCCTTGATGGCATTGAAACCGGTGTGCGGCAATTGATCAGGGACGAGCCCTTGGAGACGATGGTTCTTGATTACCATGGTGAACGGCTGACGGTACCGACTTCAGGGGAGATTTTGCGCATCAAGGGCGTGCTGATCCTCAAACGCAATGCCACGCGGGACTACCTTGACTTCGTAGCGCTTGCTGACCACATGGGCGATGAGCAATTGGCGCAAGCCCTGCAATCTTTTGACAAGTTGTACAGCCAGGATAACGGTGAGTCGCCGTTGCAACAGCTTCAAGTTCAGCTGGCAAACGCACTTCCTTACGATTTGGACGATGTTTCGCCGGAACTGCCCGAATACAAAAATCTTGCCCCTCAATGGCACGACTGGGCTACGGTGAAGGCGGCTTGTGCCCACATCTCGACGGTTATCTTTGATCGAGTTTGCGATCTTGAAGAAGGTGGCCATCAGGGAGGCAGAGAAACGGTCAAGGTCAAACTTGAAGACCTATGACCTTGAATTCGATGTTGATGCATTCAAAGAATGGCGTCACTACTTTGGCGTTGTGGCGCCGGTGAACTTCACAAGCTTTGAAGACATCGAAGATCAATTTCAGACGGATTGGACAGCACTCAGGAGCAAAGCATGAAAAACATCACTCTCAAAGCAGGCACTGAACAAGATTTTTCCGAAGGGGAGAGACGTTGGCACGTCTGGCCGACGCTGGCAAGCAGTTGCCTGAAGAACGTACCGTCAGCTTTGAAGACCCCGGCGAATTGCTCCGATTGCTGACAGTCAGTCGCCTTGACGTATTCCGAAGTGTGAAAGATGAGCCTGGGTCAATCACCGTCATTGCCGGACGGTTGCATCGTGATCGCAGTGCCGTCAAACGTGATGTAGACCAGCTGGCGCAAGCGGGTCTGGTGACGATTGAAACTAAAGTTCTTCCAGGTCACGGCCACATGAAAGAGGTTCGGGCTGCTGCAACTAGTTTTCGCCTTGAAGCCTTGGTGATGTGATGCCTCATTGATCTTGACCAGAAAGTCACCTCCAACACAGTCGCTCAGGGACACCATCACCCTACGGGAGCTTGTGCAGGGCTTGCCAGTCCGTTGCGTAGCGCTTCAGGCCAAGTTACCGCTGGCGCTGCCCAGCAAGTAAATGACAAAATAACGCGACAAAAATGTCACATTGGCGCTGGTGATTGACAAAAATCAACACCGTTCTGCACGCAATTCAAGTGGCATGGTCATAAAACTGGCAAATTCGACGGCAAAGATGCCTGGCACGGAATCTGCTGAATGCAGGTGTCTCGTTGTTGTTGCATGTTTTTAATTTAAGGAGCTATTCATGAAGCGTTCTATGCAAAAGGGTTTTACCCTGATCGAATTGATGATCGTAGTGGCGATTATTGGTATTTTGGCAGCGGTGGCGTTGCCGGCTTATCAGGATTACACGGTCAAGGCCAAAATGGCTGAGGTGATTCTGGCAGCGTCGTCTTGCCGTACCGGCATGACAGAGACCATTCAGACGATGCCTACAGCCACGGCGGCTGGCACCCCTGGTGCAAATGGCTGGGGCTGTGAAGTTGCCTCAGGTTCCGGTACAAAATATGTCTCAACTGTCGCGACTGCTGCTTCAGATCCTGGCGCTGCTGGTGGTGGGTTGATTACAGTCACGACCCGCGGTTTTGGTGATACCACTATTGATTCCAAAACTATTCAAATGGCACCCTGCGCTTCATCAGTGGCTGCTTTCTCAACATGTATGCAACCGGCTTTGGGTACAGCTGTCAACTCTTGGGTCTGTGGTCCTGGCGCAACTAATCCAGTTCCTATGAAATATCTGCCCGGTTCTTGCAAAACGCCTGCATAAACATTTGCTGATTTAAAAAGCGGCTTCGGCCGCTTTTTTTATGCACATTTCACGCACCTACGCCTTCGGGTTGCTGTTTTTCACGCTGTCATGGCTGGCCCATGACCACTATCGGCCATGGGTGAATTTTCATTCGGAGTTACTGGCATTTGTCGGTCTGCTCTGGCTACTCGCAAGCGTGCTGCTCCGCTCACGGGGCCCTGTCATCATGCCTCAGCCCGCTATCTGGATTGCCTTCGCGATTCTGGTGCCGTGGTTTCAATACGCGACAGGAATCAGTTTCTTTGCCGGCGATGCGCTGCTGTCATCGCTGTATCTTTCGGGCCTGCTGGCGGCGGTTTTTGTTGGCTACTCTCTCAGCCGCACAGAAAGTACCCACCTTACATATGGCTTGACCGGGCTGATGCACTGCCTCTGGATTGCCGCCCTGATTTCAGCCGCCATTGGCTTGGCTCAATGGCTGAATGTAGATAGCCCTTTGGGCATGTATGTCGTCCAGTCCGACGCAGGCGACCGCGCCATGGGGAATCTCGGTCAACCCAATCAGTTGGCGACGCTGCTGCTGATGGGGATGGTGGCTTTTGCTTACGTGTTTGAGCGCCAGGTGATTGGCCGACTGGCCTTTGTTCTCGGCATTGGCTTCATGACGGGGGTGTTGATCCTGACCCAGTCACGGGCCGGCATGGTCAGTGTATTGATCGTGACGACCTACCTGATGTGGAAGAAGAGAACGGTCAAGTCGCATCTTTCTGACAAGGCGGTGGCGTGGTGGGGCGCCTGCTTTTTGATCGGGACGCTGGCCTTGCCCTACCTGAGCGAGGCCTTGCTGCTGAGTGACGTGCGCAGCATCCGATCTGCAGAACCCATCAGCCAGCGTTGGCGCATGTGGCAACAAGTTGCCTACGCTGTCATGCAATCACCTTGGTTGGGGTACGGCTGGAACCAGACGCCGACTGCGCATGCGGCGGGTGCGATCGCATTTCCAGGATCGATCCCCTATACCTACGCGCACAGCTTTGTGATGGACATGCTGGCGTGGAACGGACTCCCTTTGGGGCTTTTACTGACTGGCGCCATCGCTTATTGGTTTGTGACACGCATTCATGTCAGTACACGCTTGGAGACCGTGCACGCCATGGCTTGTCTGCTGCCTTTCGCTGGGCACAGCATGGTGGAATATCCATTTGCCTATGCCTATTTTTTGATCGGTGCAGGTTTTATGGTTGGTGTCGTTGAAGCGGCGCAGGTGCCCGCCAAAACGATAGTTTTGCATGCGCGTTGGGCTTGGGGCTTGCTGGCCTTATGGGTACCAACAAGTGGCTATTTGGCTTACGAATACTTCCTGATTGAAGAAGATTTCCGGGTTGTGCGCTTCGAAAACCTGCGCCTCGGCAAAACATCCGAGGCCTACGAAATCCCCGATGTGTGGATGATCTCGCATATGGCCGCCATGCTCAAATCGAGACGACTGGTCATTGAGCCCAATATGCCAAAAGCCGATTTGGAGACTCTGCGCAAGGTGTCGCAACGCTTTGCCGACAATGTGCCGCATTTTCGCTATGCACTGGCGCTGGCACTTAATGGTGACCCCGCAGGAGCAAACCATCAACTGGCCATTATTCGGGGCATCTATGGCGATGCATATTACGCAGCCTGCCAAGGGGAATTGCGCCGACTCCAGAAAGAAAAGTATCCGCAGCTTGCTGCCGTCATTGCACCCTGACCGAAATTTGTAGAACATTCACATTGCACAAGAACCTGACAATTATGCAAACACCTAAAGCCACCTTCTGGAAAGACCGTCTCAAAGCCAGCGGTATTCATTTAGGGCTCAGCCTCGCAGTTGCGTTGCTGGCCGCCGTGCTGGTGTTCGGGCTTTGGTACCCCTACCCTTACCGGGAAATTTCGGGCGGACGCGAGTTGTTTTTGATCGTGGTGCTGGTGGATGTCATTTTGGGACCGTTGATCACACTGGCAGTATTTGACCGTGCCAAACCGTGGTCGGAATTGCGGCGCGATCTGGCGCTGGTGGCCTTCATTCAACTCAGTGCGCTCGGTTATGGTTTGTGGACGGTTTTTGTGGCGCGGCCGGTGCACCTGGTATTTGAATATGACCGTTTCCGCGTGGTGCATGCGGTCGATGTGCCGTCTGAGTTGCTGGCGAAAGGGCCGCGCGACGTGGCCGCATTGCCGTTAACGGGTCCAACCTTGTTATCGTTGCGCCCTTTCAAGGATGGCAAGGAAAAAATGGACGCCACCATGGCCGCGTTGGGGGGTGTTTCATTGAGCGCCCGCCCCGATCTCTGGCAACCCTACGCAGCGGCAACCAATGACATCCGGCAAGCCGCCAAACCGGTGCCAGAACTGAAAGCCCGGTTGGCGTCGCAGGCCGCCGCGATTGACGCCGCCATTGCCAGCACCGGGCGCCAAGCCGAAGCCCTAGTCTATTTGCCGCTGGTCGGGCGCAAATCGTTCTGGACCGTCTTTCTCGATCCGGTGACGGCCGAGGTGTTGGCCTTCATGCCCTTGGACTCTTTTTGAGCACATCAAGAAGAGTCAGATGCCAAGTTAAGCCTCGGGCGGAGGATGCTGCAAACCCGCCGCACACCGATTTATTTGCGATGAAATAGGCCTCTAGCCCCCGTATCTATTGCGTAAGTAGCTATGAAATACATAGCATTTGGCTTTTGCCAACCTGCCACCGCAGGGGCCCAGGTGGGCAGCGCATTGCTGCAAAAAAGTAACAGCCGAAACACCCTAATCCGCAGCTGCGCGCACCGGAATTTTCCGGGGCAGGGTCTACAATTTCACTCCCGCACCCACGCTGACGGGCTGGCTTGTCGGCCATACCGATTGCAGCAGGAGACACCCATGCCCCATACAACGGCCAAGGCCGAAGAAAAACGCGCCGAGTTGCGCCGTGCCGCGCTCGAATACCACGAATTCCCCACGCCCGGCAAAATCAGCATTGCCGCCACCAAGCAGCTGACCAACCAGCATGACCTCGGCTTGGCCTACTCGCCCGGCGTGGCGGCGCCCTGCGAAGAAATCGTCAAAGACCCCAACAACGCCTTCAAGTACACCAGTCGCGGCAACCTGGTGGCGGTGATCACCAACGGCACCGCCGTGCTCGGCCTGGGCGACATTGGCCCGCTGGCGGCCAAGCCGGTGATGGAGGGCAAGGCCGTGCTGTTCAAGAAGTTCGCCGGCATTGACGTGTTTGACATCGAGATCAACGAAAAACACGACCTCGACAAGCTGGTGGACATCATCGCCTCGCTGGAGCCGACCTTTGGCGGCATCAACCTGGAAGACATCAAGGCGCCGGACTGCTTTTACGTCGAACGCAAATTGCGCGAGCGCATGAAGATCCCGGTGTTCCACGACGACCAGCACGGCACGGCGATTGTGGTCGGTGCGGCCATTCTGAACGGCCTGAAGGTGGTGGGCAAAGACCCAAAGAAGATCAAGCTGGTCACCTCCGGTGCCGGTGCCGCCGCGCTGGCCTGCCTGGGGCTGCTGGTCAAGCTCGGCATTCCGCGCGAGAACATTTATGTAACCGATCTGGCCGGGGTGGTGTATGAAGGCCGCACCGAACTGATGGATGAGGACAAGATTGTCTTTGCCCAGAAGACCGCGGCGCGCACCTTGCGCGACATCATCGAAGGCGCCGACGTTTTTCTGGGCTTGTCGGCCGGCGGCGTGCTGAAGGCCGACATGGTGAAGCAGATGGCGCCCAAGCCACTGATCTTTGCCCTGGCCAATCCGACCCCGGAAATTCTGCCGGAGGAGGTCAAGGCGGTGCGCGACGACGCCATCATGGCCACCGGCCGCTCGGACTATCCGAACCAGGTCAACAACGTGCTGTGCTTCCCCTACATCTTTCGCGGTGCGCTGGATGCCGGCGCCTCGACCATCACGGTCGAGATGGAAATTGCCGCGGTGCACGCCATTGCCGAGTTGGCGCAGGCCGAGCAAAGCGAGGTGGTGGCCGCGGCCTATGCCGGCGAGCAGCTCGCCTTCGGCCCCGAGTACCTGATCCCAAAGCCGTTTGATCCGCGCCTGATGATGAAGATCGCGCCGGCGGTGGCCCAGGCGGCGGCCGACAGCGGCGTCGCGCTGCGGCCGATCCCGGACATGGAGGCCTACCGCGAGAAGCTGCAAAGCTTTGTCTATGCCTCCGGCACGGTGATGAAACCGATTTTCACCGCTGCCAAAAAGGCGCTGAAAAAACGCGTCGCCTACGCCGAGGGCGAAGAGGAACGCGTGCTGCGCGCCGCCCAGATCGTGGTGGACGAGGGACTGGCGCTGCCGACCCTGATTGGTCGCCCGCTGGTCATTGCCGAACGCATCGAGAAATTCGGCCTGCGCCTGCGCCAGGGGGTGGATTACAGCGTGGTGAATGTGGAGCAGGACCATCGCTACCGCGATTTCTGGCAGACCTATCACCGCATGACCGAGCGCAAAGGCGTCACCGCCCAGGTCGCGAAGATTGAAATGCGCCGCCGCCTGACCCTGATTGGCGCCATGCTGCTGCACAAGGGTGACGTCGATGGGCTGATTTGTGGCACCTGGGGCAGTACGGCGCTGCATCTGCAGTACCTGGATCAGGTGATTGGCAAGCGCATCGGCGTCAACACCTATGCCTGCATGAACGGTCTGATGCTGCCGGAACGCCAGCTGTTTTTGGTGGACACCCACATCAATTACGACCCCAGCGCCGAGCAGCTGGCCGAAATCACGACCATGGCGGCGGAAGAGATGATGCGTTTTGGCATCCGGCCGAAAGCCGCGCTGTTGTCGCATTCCAACTTCGGCAGCAGCAACCAACCGAGCGCCGTCAAGATGCGCCAGACCCTGGACTTGCTGCGCGCCCAAGCCCCCTGGCTGGAAGTGGATGGTGAAATGCATGGCGACTTGGCGCTGGACGGCCGCGCCCGCACCGCCCTCATGCCCAGCAGCACCCTGACGGGCGACGCCAATCTGCTGGTGCTACCCAACATTGACGCCGCCAATATTGCCTACAACCTGCTCAAAACCGCCGCCGGCGGCAATATTGCGATTGGCCCGGTGCTGCTGGGCGCGGCCAAACCGGTGCATATCTTGACGGCCAGCACCACGGTGCGTCGCATCGTGAATATGACAGCCCTCACCGTTGCCGATGCCAATGCGACCCGCTAATTGATGCGCTTCAAGCGAGCGCTAACTTACTGACGATAAAAGCCCTCTGC
Source organism: Rhodoferax sp. (assembly GCA_036835225.1). Lineage (GTDB taxonomy): Bacteria > Pseudomonadota > Gammaproteobacteria > Burkholderiales > Burkholderiaceae_C > Rhodoferax. Next base: position 16,113 of record DAITMI010000039.1, read on the forward strand.
AGTTGCCTATTAATTGGGCAGTCGCTTGCATTTTTTCGCTAAATACACGACACTACGCAGCTTGAAATTTCCGGGTTAACCCGGAGTGTTGTAAGAGGTGTATTTTTCATGTCGCGTCTAACAGGCCTAAAGTTAGTACTCACTGGCTTTATGCTGGCGACCAGTTTTGCCGCCGGTTGGGCGCACGCCAAAGGGCCGGCCGCCACCGATGCCTCCATCTCGGTCGCCGAGTTGCCCAGGCAAGGCACGCAAACCTATGCCCTGATCCATCAGGGCGGTCCGTTTGCCCATGAAAAAGACGGGGTGGTGTTTGGCAACCGTGAGCGTCTGCTCCCGGCGCATAAACGTGGCTACTACCGGGAATACACCGTCGCAACACCGGGTTCGCGTAACCGGGGCGTCCGGCGCATTGTGTGCGGCGGGCAACCCACCACGCCGGACACTTGTTATTACACCGCCGATCACTATGCGAGCTTCCGCAAGATCGTGCCGTAATTTTGGTTTTTTAGTCATTTTGCAAAGTGAAGCGGGAATATATATGTCACTTACTCAAGAAACAGCAGCACCACAGCGTGCTACCACGGACGTGCCGCTACGCGGCGTGCGGCCGAATATCGTCCAGTCAATCCGGGCTTTTCGGGTGCAGGAGTTGCAGGATGCGGCGCAGTCGCTGGGTCAGCATTTTCTGTACGCCAGTCTGGCCAACGCCCAGACCAAGCAGGATGTGCTGGACCTGATCGGTCAGCAATTCAAGCTGTCGGCACATGTGGGCAAGAACTTTGATGCCCTGTATGACAGCATGACCGACCCGCTGCACAAATCCGGCCCGCAGCCTGGTTTTATTGCCGTGCTGGAGCACATCCCGGCCAACACCAAGTTCGACAAGGAAGCGCGCGAGCAGTTGCTGGATATTTTCCGGGACGCCGCCGATTACTGGGGGGATCGAAAAATCCCGTTCCGATGTTTCTATTCTTTTCTGTAGCCCGTTCTGCACACACCAGCCAAGCAGAACGGGCGAACGAGGCAAAGGGCAGCGACGTGGGCAGCCACACCATGCCCGGCATTGAACTCACCACCGAATCAGGTGAAAAAATGCCGACCGACAAACTGTTGGATGTATCGCCGCTGGCGCTGCGCATGAGCAGCCCCTTCAATTCCGGCTATTGGTTGACGGCGGCCTGATCGCTCTCAACGCACCGCGTCCAGCGGTCGCATGAAAAAAAACCCATCCTGGTGATGGGTTTTTTTATGGGTGCCGCCCGCCGGGGCGCGCCATGCCGCTTGAATAGCGCTACCGGCCGGTGCCTGGCACCTGGACCGCCAAGGCCAGATACTCGGCCACTGGCACTTCTTCGGCCCGGCGCTGTACGTCAAACTCGCCGGCAAAGGCTTTCTCCTGCAGCCACTGGCCCAGCGTATGACGCAACAACTTGCGGCGCTGGCTGAACGCCACCCGCACGATCTCACTCAAGAGCCTGGCGTCCACTGCCGCCGGACTCGGGCGTGGCACCATGCGCACCACCGCGCTGTCCACCCGGGGCGGCGGATTGAAACTCTGGGGCGGCACAAACAGCACGTTTTCCATGGCGTAGCGCCATTGCAGCATGACACTCAAGCGGCCGTAATTCGAGGTGGCGGGGCGCGCCACCATGCGGTCAATCACTTCCTTTTGCAGCATGAAATGCTGGTCTTCGATGACCGCCACGAAATCCAGCAGATGGAACAGGATCGGGGTGGAGATGTTGTAGGGCAGGTTGCCAACCACCCTTAATTTTGTCGCCCCACCGCTGCTCGCTTCGCGTACTGCGCTGTCCCCTGCGGGCACTGGGCCGTGCGGCGGCCCGGCGGCAACATGGGTGTTTGCTGCCATGGACTGCGCGAGTTGGGCAAAGTCCACTTTCAGCACATCGGATTCAATCACCGAGAGCTGCGGATGGTCCCGCAGGCGCGCTGCCAAGTCACGGTCCAGCTCAATCACCGTCAGATGACCCAGGCGTTCCACCAAGGGTTGCGTCAACGCCGCCAGGCCGGGGCCGATCTCCACCATCGCCTGCCCTGGCTCGGGTGCAATCGCATCCACGATGGCGTCAATAATGCTGCGGTCGGCCAGAAAATGCTGGCCGAAACGTTTGCGCGGAATGTGTTTCATACGATTCGAGTGGGAACAGCCGCAGCGACAAGCGTGAGGGTCCCAAGTTTCGCCGTCGGGCCGCCCCAAGGCAAAACCGCCCCCTCGGGGGGCCGCGACCATACGCAGTGCGGGAGCGTGGCGGCCATATTATTGGGGTGGCTCGCGCATTTCCACATAGGCGCGCCCACGCAGGTCTTGTGCCCAAGTGGCGTAAACCTCATCCAGCTTTTTTTCGCGCAACAGGGCGCGTACCGGCTCGCGCTGCTCCTGCGGGCTCAACGTTGCCGTGCGGCGCTCGGTCAACTGGATCAAATGGACACCAAAGCGTGACACCAGCGGGTCGCTGATCTGACCGGGCGCCAGCCGGTTCATGACGTCCTCAAACTCGGGCACAAACATGCCCGGATTGGCCCAGCCCAAGTCGCCGCCCTGGGCGGCACTGCCGTCCTGCGAATGGTCGCGGGCCAGCGCCGCAAAATCGGCCTGCCCCGCCACCATGCGCTTCCTGAAGTCGTTCAGCTTGTCACGGGCGGCCGCCTCGCTGAGTTGGGGACTGACACGCAGCAAAATATGGCGGGCCCGGCTTTGCGTCACCGTCATGGCCGGCATTCCCGCACTTTTCCGCTCCAGCACTTTAAGGATGTGAAAGCCGGCGCCCGAACGCAGCAGCGCCGACACCTCGCCGACCCCCAACTTCTGTGTCGCCTCCATGAACAGCGGCGGATAGCGGTCGGCCGTGCGCAAGCCCAGCTGGCCACCATTGGCGCTGTCGGAGGCATCCGAAAACTCACGCACCAAGGCGACAAAATCTTCACCCGCACGGGCCCGGTCCAGCGCGCGCTGCGCCCTGGCCTGCAAGGCGGCGACCTGCACCGGGCTGGCCGTGTCAGGCACCGTCACCAGGATCTGGCCCAGGTTGACTTGCAGATTGGCGGGATCGTTGTTGCTCTGCTGCTCACGCAGGTATTGGTCCACCTCCAGGTCAGACACCCGCACGCGTGGCTCGACGTCGCGCTCACGCAAACGCGTCAGCAGGATCTGGTCGCGCAGCTGGGCGCGGAACTGGCTGAGCGCCACCCCATCCTTGGCCAGGCGTTGGCGCAACTCGGCCACGTCCAGCTGGTTTTGCCGCGCGATGGCCCGCTCGGCCTGATCAATGGCCGCTTCGTCCGCTCGAATGCCGGATTCACGGGCCAGCTGCAGCTGAATTTTGCTGTTGATGAGCCGCTCCAGCACCTGGCGCGCCAGCTGTTGGCTGTCGGGCTGGGGCCGGCCCTGCTGGGCCAGCTGTTGCATGGCGCGCTGCCACTCCACGCGCACCTCGTTGTTGGTGATGGGCTCGGAATTGACCACGGCCACAATGTAGTCGGCCGCTTGCTGCGTCGCGGGCAGCGGGCGCGCGGCGGGCTTGGCGGCGCCAGTGCCGGCAGACGGCCGCAGGCCCTGCGCCTGCGTGGTTAAAGTGGCAAGAAGGGCGAGGCTGGCCACGGTCAGGGCCATGAGGCGATGGGTCATGATGGATTAATCGTAATTGCTGAAACGACTGGGAGGGCTGGTTTGCTCTCGCAGGTACTGGTAACTCGGAATATTGTCTTTCAAGGTCTTCAAGGGGTTGACGCCCAAACGGGTAAAGCCGACAAACTCCAGCTGAAACATGATGCGCTGATTGGCGGCCGAGCTGCTGATCTGCAGCTGCTCCAGCACCACCCGGCCCAGCCAGCAACCCGCATCGTACTCAAAACCAAGAATGGCATCGACCAGCTTGCGCTCATTCAAGCTGTAATTGAGGCGGCCCACGCTGTACCAGCGCCCTGCGCCCTGCCCCCGACCGGCGCCCAGGTCCTGGCCACGGTCGCCCCAAAGATCATTCACTGGCCACTGCCAGCCCACGTCCAGCTGCTTGCTCAAGTCGCGCTGGTAGCGGTAGGCCGCCGTCACTGTCCGGTAGGGGCCTGGGTTGTAGCGCGCCCCGATGGTGGCACGCTCCGACTGCTCGGTTTTCGGATTGAACTGCACGGTCGAGTCCAGCGCCCAGCGCGGATCCCAGTTGACCGACGCACCCAGCAACACATCGCTGATCCGATCGACTACGGGTGGGTCGGTCGGTAAGAGGGTCACGTTTTGATTCTTGAAACGCAAGCGCTGCGCCATGCCAAAACGTGCGGCTTCCGCGCCAGTAGCCGGATTCAGCAGGCGCGTGGTCACGCCCAGCGTGAGCAGGTTGCTGTCGGAAATGCGGTCGTTGCCGACGAAGGCGTTTTCTGTGTAGATGGTGGCGAAATTGAAGTCGTTGGCACCCGAGTCGTAATTGGGCAGCAGGTGCTGATCGCGGTACGGGGTATTGACGTAGAACGCCCGCGGCTCCAGCGTCTGGCGAAACGCCTTGCCGAAATAGCGGGCGTCGCGCTCGAACACCAGGCCACTGTCCAGACTGAAGGTCGGCAGCACGCGGCTGGCGGTGGTGGCGCCATTGGTCAACGGCGCATCAAACTGGTAATTGGCGGCGTGCAGCTGCAGCTTCGGCGTGATGAAGCCGGCCGGGACCCGCCAGGGCCGACTCACCTGCAGCAGGGAGAAAGCGCGCTGGGCGTTGGGTTGCAGCGTGCGGCTGCTGTCGGCCTGAAACCGGGTGTAATCCGCGTCCACCGAATAATCAAACCCGTTGACGTTGCTACGGGCATAGCGCGTGGCCAGCTGGGGCAAACGGTCATAGGGTGGAATGATGGGTGCCGTCACGTCCTGCAGGGTCTGCCATTTGAGCGTGCGCACACTGCTCGCAAAATAGCCATTGTTCCAGGACAGGGTGGCGTCGTTGGCCAGCAGCCGCTGCGTCAGTGAGGTAGAGCTGCGCGCGAAATCACGCCAGTAATTGTCATCGCTGACCCGGTTCAGGTTGACATTCAGGGCCATGCCGCTGTCGCTCAACCGGTTGCTCAGACTGTTGTTGAGCGTCGCCTGATGCGCGTAGGCCACGCCCCAGCGATTGCTGTCGCGCAGCTGATCGGCCGGCATCAGGTCCAGCCGCAGCTGGCCTGCATAGTCGGCTTCCAGGTAACGAAACTCGCTGCCCAGATTGACGCCGCGCTTGCTCATGAAAGTGGGGGTGAAGGTGGCGTCCCGGTTCGGTGCGATATTCCAGTAGTAAGGCAGGGCCACCTCGGCGCCATTGACATTGTCCAGTCCCGGCGTCGGCGGCATGAAGCCGGACTTGCGCTTGTCACTCAGGGGGAAGCTGAGGTAGGGGATCGGCAGCAGGGGCACCCCTTTGAAACTTAGCAAGGCCCCTTGCGCCGTCCCCACGTCTTCCTCGTTGTCGAGGCTGATGGTGTTGGCGCGCAGGATCCAGTCCGGCAGCCAACTCGGGCCGGGCAAGCGGCGGCAGGTCGTGAACGTGGCGTTATGGATGACCGCCCGTTGCTCGTCAATGAAGTCCACCCGATCGGCCTCGCCATGCGCGTCGTTTTGCAGAAAATAGTAGCGCGGCGCGTTGAAGAAACCCTCAAAGGTGTCGAGCTTCAGCTCCAGCAGCGGCCCCTCGTACACATTGCCGGCGCGGTTGATGCGGACCTGGCCGCGCGCCCTAGCCAGGTCCGTCGGCTGGTCGTACTCCAGCCGGTCGGCCTTGATCACCATGTCACCGCGGCGCAGCTCGGCATTGCCTTCCACCACGGTTTCCAGGTCGGGGCGACCGAACAGGCGGTCGCCAACGACGAAGGTCGGCAAGGCGCTACGCGAAGCGGCGGGAATCTGCTCCTGCAGCAACGGGCTGCTTTTGAGCAGTATCGGGGCCCCGTCCGGCGCGACCGGCTCCCCCTGCGTCACCTGCGCACTGACCGACATCCCCTGCAGCAAGGCCCAGGCGAGCAGGGCGACCGGGCGGGGCGCAAAGCGGACTGGGGGCACCCTGGGGTTCAGGGCATGCATCAAAAAGCGCATCGGGCAGGGGTGGTATCGGGCGGTGGGGCAGGTTGAAAATGAACGCAGGAACGTTCGAGTTTGTAGAATGGATTATCCATGAGCCAAGCCCATCCTCCCGAACCCACCCCGTTCGCTGCCCCCGTCTGGTCGGACGCGCAGCGCGCCGCCGATTTCCATGCCTGGTTGACCGGCCTGGCGCCGGTCCATGACCTGGTCCTCAACTCGGTGCGCAGCGCCTCGGCCGACGCCAGTTTTCGGCGTTACTTCCGGGTCGATTCGGCCCAGGGCAGCCGCATCATCATGGATGCGCCGCCGGACAAGGAGGACTGCCGTCCCTTCGTCAAAGTCGCCCAGCTGATGAAGGACGCCCAGCTGCAGGTACCGCAGGTGCTGGCGTGGGACCAGGCGCACGGCTTCATGCTGCTGACCGATCTGGGGGCGCAGACCATGATGCAGGTGATCAAGCGGGACGACCCTGGCGCCAACCAGGGCTTGTACCTGCAGGCGGTGGACGCGCTGATTGCCTGGCAAAGCGCCTCGCGCCCAGGCGTGCTGCCGCCCTACGATGCCGCGCTGCTGCGGCGTGAGCTGGAACTGTTCCCCGACTGGTACCTGGCGCGCCACCGCGGTGTGGCGGTGGAGGGTGACGTGCGCCGCACGCTGGACGCGGCGTTCACGCTGATCATCGAGCGCAACCTGGCCTGGCCCAGCGTCTATGTGCACCGCGACTTCATGCCAAGAAACCTGATGATCGCGGAAGACGGCGCGCCAGCCGGCTTGGGCGTGCTGGACTTCCAGGACGCGGTGTATGGCCCCATCACCTACGACATTGCCAGTCTGATGCGCGATGCCTTCCTGAGCTGGGACGAAGATTTTTGTCTCGACATCACCATCCGCTACTGGGACAAAGCGCGCAAGGCCGGCCTGCCGGTAGGCGATGACTTTGGCGAGTTTTACCGCGGCGTGGAATGGATGGGCCTGCAGCGCCACCTGAAAGTGGCCGGTATTTTTGCCCGCCTGACGCTGCGCGACGGCAAGCCTCAGTACCTGGCAGACACGCCGCGCTTTATCCACTACCTGCTGGCCACCTGCGCGCGCTACCGCGAACTCAAACCGCTGCTGCGCCTGCTCGAACGCGTCGAAGGCATTGAGGTCGCCAACGGCTATGCCTTTGGCCGAGTTTAAACAAAATAGTGCTCTAGCCCGCGTTAAATATGCGTAAGTAGCTATCTATTTAATAGCACATCATCCTCATTTGAAACGCTCTCATGCCCCGCTTTTACTGCCCCACACCTCTTACGCCCGGTGCGCTGCTGGACCTGCCCGCGGGCGCCGCCCGCCACGTGCAGGTGCTGCGCCTGCAACCGGGCGACCGCATCACGCTGTTCAACGGCGGATCCGGCATCGCTGGCAGCGGTGGCGAGTTTGACGCGACCGTCACCCGCATGGGCCGCAGCGACGTGCAGGTGCAGGTTGACAGGCACCACGCGGTGGAGCGCGAAGCGGCGCGCGCCGTGCATCTGGCCGTCGGCATGCCAGCCAACGACCGGATGGACTGGCTGGTGGAAAAAGCGACCGAACTGGGCGTGGCCAGCATCCAGCCGCTGATGACCGAACGCAGCGTGCTGCGCCTCAGCGGTGAGCGGGCCGAGAAGAAAGTGGCGCACTGGCAAAGTGTGGCCGTGGCCGCCTGTGAGCAATGCGGCGGCAACCGGGTGCCGGTGATTCACGCCGTCATGGGTTTTGCCGCGTGGGCCAAGGCGCAATCCGCCGTCAGCACCGGTCAGGCGCTGCTGTTATCGCTGCGACCGGGCACACAGGGCCTGCGTGATGCCGTCAGCGCTTGGGGCCAGCCGGACGCGGCGATCACCTTTCTGTCCGGCCCCGAGGGTGGCTTGAGCGCCGCCGAAGAAGAGGTGGCGCTGGCCGGCGGCTTTGCGCCGGTCACGCTGGGCCCGCGCGTGCTGCGCGCGGAAACCGCCGCCCTGGCAGCGCTGGCGGCCTTGCTGGTCTAGCGATGCGCCCCGGCGCGCGAGCGTGCCATGGCTGTCGAAAAATCTTACAGACAGTAAATTAGCTTGCCGTCCGCTGGTCGGTTTGGGCGGGTCGGTTCACAATGTATCTTTGCCATTTTTCCCAGCCTCATGTCTGCGCCCAAATCCCTTGCTCAAGTCAGCGAAGCGGCTGACGTCGCCATGGCCTCTGTCGATGAGGTCGATGCGCTGGCCGCCACCCAGAAAGCCATTGCAGCGGCGGCGCTGCGCTTTTCCATCAAGGTGCTGACGGTCAACATCCACAAGGGCTTCACCTTCTTCAACCGCAAGTTCATCCTGCATGAGCTGCGCGAAGCCATCCGCATCGTGGAGGCCGATGTCGTGTTTTTGCAGGAGGTGACCGGGACCCACGCCCGGCACGAAAGCCGGGTAGCCAACTACCCGGTCACGCCCCACTACGAATTCCTGGCCGACAGCATCTGGCCGCAATTTGCCTATGGCCGAAACGCCGTCTATACCGGCGGTCACCATGGCAACGCCGTGCTGTCAAAGTTTCCCATCGTCAGTTTCGAGAACCGCGACGTGTCCATCAGCGGGACCGAAGGTCGCGGCCTGTTGCACTGTGTGCTGCAGGTGCCCGGCCGCGACACCCAGGTGCACGTCATTTGCGTGCACCTGGGTCTGGCCGAGTCGCACCGCCTCAAACAGCTGCACATGCTGTGCGACCTGGTGCACCAGGACATACCGGCCAGCGCACCGGTGATTGCGGCGGGCGATTTCAACGACTGGCGCCGCCGCGCCCACGCGGTGCTGGCGCAGGGCGCCGGCCTGCATGAGATCTTTGTGCAGGCCCACGGCAAAGCGGCCCGTACCTTTCCGGCACGTTTTCCCATGCTGGCGCTGGACCGCATTTATGTACGCAACGCCATCGGCCATGCACCGGTGGTGTTGCCGCTCAAACCCTGGTCCCACCTGTCGGACCACGCGCCGCTGGCGGCGGACATCGAGTT
>DAITMI010000040.1:0-24753 GCA_036835225.1 Rhodoferax sp.
GCGCCACCTTGAAGTCCGGGCGCGGGTCGCGGCCCGGCTTTTCCAGCTCGCCCAGAATGTCCTTCACGGTGATGACGCCAAATTGTGCGTTGGCGAACAGCTCGGGTTTCAGGACTTTGAGCATGTCGGCCCGGCCCATCAGCTCGGCCACCGGTTTGGCGGTATGCAGCATGATTTTCTCCACCACCGGGTAAGTCTCGGGGTGCACGCCGGTCATGTCCAGCGGATTGTCACCGCCGCGAATGCGCAGAAAGCCGGCGCTTTGCTCGAAGGTCTTGGCACCCAGGCCGGTCACCTGCATCAGCTGCTGGCGGTTGTGGAAGGCGCCATTGGCCTCGCGCCAGCGCACCACCGCCTTGGCCACGCTGCCGGAGAGGCCGGACACGCGCGACAGCAGCGGCACGCTGGCGGTGTTCAGGTCCACGCCGACCGAGTTGACGCAGTCCTCCACCACCGCTTCCAGCGTCTTGGCCAGCTCGCTCTGGTTGACGTCGTGCTGGTACTGGCCCACCCCAATCGATTTGGGGTCGATTTTGACCAACTCGGCCAATGGGTCCTGCAGGCGGCGGGCAATACTGGCGGCGCCGCGCAGGCTGACGTCCACGTCGGGCATTTCTTGCGACGCGAACTCGCTGGCGGAGTACACGGAGGCGCCGGCTTCACTCACCACCACTTTTTCAATGACGCGATCGGACGCTTTCGCCAGCAGCTTGATCAAATCCGCCGCCAGTTTGTCGGTCTCGCGGCTGGCGGTGCCGTTGCCAATCGCGATCAGATTCACGCCGTGCTTTTCGCACAGCTTGCCCAAGGTATGCAGGGAACCCTCCCAGTCTTTGCGCGGTTCGTGCGGAAAGACGGTCGCGGTTTCCACCAGCTTGCCGGTGGTATCGACCACCGCGACTTTCACGCCGGTGCGGATGCCGGGGTCCAGCCCCAGCACCACGCGCGGCCCGGCCGGGGCGGCCAGCAGCAAATCGCGCAGGTTGTCGGCAAACACCTTGATCGCAACCTTCTCCGCCTCTTCGCGCAAACGGGTAAACAGGTCGCGCTCGGTGGACAGGCTGAGTTTGACGCGCCAGGTCCAGGCGACGCATTTGCGTATCAAATCGTCCGCCGCGCGGCCCTTGTGGCTCCAGCCCAGGCGCAGCGCGATGCGCCCCTCGGCCAGTGACACCACCGGTGTTGCTCTTGTTTTAATAGCTGCTTGCGCAGTAGCTACGGGGGCTAGAGGCATATTTGGCTCAGGAAGAACGAGTTTGGCGTCGAGGATCTCCAGCCCGCGGCCGCGAAACACCGCCAGCGCGCGGTGCGACGGCACGCGGCCAATCGGCTCGTCGTAGTCAAAGTAATCGCGGAACTTGGCCACGTCGGCATGGTTCTCGTCCTTGCCGTCCATCAGTTTGGACTGGAACAGGCCTTCGGTCCACAGCCATTCACGCAGGTCCTGCACCAGGGTGGGGTTTTCGGCCCAGCGCTCGCTCAACAGATCGCGCACACCGTCCAGCACCGCCGGCACGGTGGAGAAATCGGGCTGTTTGTCCTCCCCCTCCACCACCGGCCGCATGGGAATCACATACGCCAGCGCCTCGTCCGCCGGCACCAGCGCCGGATTGGCAAACAGCGCGTCCGCCAAGGGCTCCAGCCCGGCCTCGCGCGCCAGCTGCCCCTTGGTGCGGCGCTTCAGTTTGAACGGCAGGTACAGGTCTTCCAGTTCCTGCTTGGTGGGGGCAGCCACCAGTGCCGCCAGCAAGGCGGGCGTCATCTTGCCCTGTTCCTCGATATTCTTGATCACCGTCTGCAGACGGTCGCGCAGCTCGCGCAGATAGCTCAGCCGGGATTCAAGCTCGCGCAGCTGGATGTCATCGAGGCCGTCTGTCACTTCCTTGCGGTAGCGGGCGATGAAGGGCACGGTGGCGCCGCCATCCAGCAGCTCGACCGCGGCCTGCACCTGTTTGTTTTGAACCCGGATTTCCTGCGCGATTTGCGCGATGATTTTCTGCATGACTGAAAGAGGCGCCAGCCTTGCGCTGACTAAAACTTGGAATGAAGGCCGCGAGTGTGCCACAGGCAGGGGCGGAGGTCCCTGCCGCTTGGGGCAGGGACAGGCTGGATCCGTCGCAGCCGCTACGCGCCTCTCAACGCCCGCTTCAATTCCACCCCCAGTTCCGGCTTGTGGGAGAACGGATCAGTCGGATTGCGGGCCAGCAGGATGTCTTCCAACCGCACCTGCACCGAGCCAATCGCTTTGGGGTGACTGTAGATGTAGAACTGGTTGGCCGCTATCGCATCGAACACTTTTTGTGCCACCTCCGCGGCACTGACCTTGCCCGCGCCCACCGCCTTGTCGCTCATGGCCTGGCCGATCAGTTGGCTTGGGGTGAGTTTGACCGGCGCCGCCTGCGCCGGGCGGTTGCGATGGCTCTGGCTGATGCCGGTCGGCACAAAGAACGGGCACAACACCGACGCGCTGATTTGATCGGTGACCAACGCCAGATCCTGGTACAGCGTCTCGCTCATGCTCACCACCGCATGCTTGCTGGCGTTGTAGATGCCCATGTTGGGGGCATTGAGCAGGCCGGCCATGCTGGCGGTGTTGACGATGTGGCCCTGGTAGGCGGGGTCTTTGTGGGCCGCATCGAGCATCATGGGCGTGAAGACCCGGACACCGTGGGCGACACCCATCAGGTTGACGCCAATCACCCATTCCCAGTCGGCGGCCGTGTTCTCCCAGATCAACCCGCCGGCCCCGACACCGGCGTTGTTGAAGACGAAGTGCGGCGCGCCAAAGCGCTGCTGCACGGCGCGGCCCAGGGCCTCCACCTCGCTGGCCTTGGACACGTCCACCTTCATCGCCAGCACCGGCGCGCCAGCGGCCTGCATCTCGACTGCGGCCTGGTCGAGTGCGTCTTGCTGCACATCCGCCAGCACCAGATTCATGCCCAGTTTGGCCCCGATGCGCGCGCACGCCAGGCCAAAGCCGGAGCCCGCGCCGGTGAGGACGGCCGTTTTGTTCTTGAAATCAGTAATCACAAAGAAACTCCAGGGTTCAGGGTTGCCAGAGCATTTCCAGATGCTCAATGCCGTCTTCGCTATAGGGCTTGCCCACATCCACAAAGCCGTGGCCGCTGTAAAACTTTTTCAGTCGGGCCTGCGCGCCGATACGGATAGGCTGCGCGCCCCAGCGCGAGCAGACCGACGACAGCGCGTGCTGTATCAGTAAGTGCCCCAAACCCGTGCCACGGACGAGACTGCGCGTCAGCACCCGGCCAATGCTGGCCTCGGCAAACTTGATCCCAGCCGGAAAACAGCGCGCATAGGCCAGCAGTTGCCCGTCCCCTGCGCCCTGCTTGCCCAACAAATGCAGCGCCTGGGTGTCCGTGCCGTCAATGTCCTGAAAGGCACAGTTCTGCTCCACCACAAACACCTCGCTTCGCAGCTGCAGCACATCATGCAGCTCTTGCACGCTCAGGGCGTCGAAAGCCGACAACCGCCATTGCACTGCTTCTCCGGTATTCATACTCATGTTGGGAAATCCGCCTTGACAAGGTAGAAGGAACTCGGGCATGAGCCTCAATCAGTCGATCAACTTGACCAATTGCTTGCCGAAATTCTTGCCTTTGAGCAAGCCCAGGAAGGCTTGCGGCGCAGCTTCAAGGCCCTGCGCAATCGACTCCCGCGGCCGCAGCTTGCCCGTGGCCACCAGCGTGCCCAGCTCCTTGAGCGCCTCGGGCCAGACTTCCATGTGTTCGCTGACGATGAAGCCCTGCACCTTGAGCCGGTTGACCAGAATCAGCGCCGGGTAGCTCAGCGGCAGTGGCGCGCCATCGTAGCCGGCAATCATGCCGCACACGGCAATGCGGCCAAAGGCGTTCATGCGTGTCAGCACGGCGTCCAGCACCATGCCGCCGACGTTTTCAAAATAGCCGTCGATCCCCTTCGGACAGGCGTCCTTCAGTGCTTTGGACAGCGATGCCGCGTCCTGGTGCAGTTTGTAGTCGATGCAGGCGTCAAAACCGAGTTCATCCACGGCGTACTTGCACTTGTCGGGGCCACCGGCAATGCCGACGGTGCGGCAGCCGCGCGCTTTCGACAGCGCAGCAAAGGCGCTGCCGACGGCGCCCGTGGCCGCACTCACCACCATGGTTTCACCCGCTTTGGGTTCGATAATCTTGACCAGGCCATACCACGCGGTGACGCCGGGCATGCCGACCGCGCCGAGGTAGGCGCTCAAAGGAATATGGGTGGTATCGACCTTGCGCAGGGCCCCGAGCTGATCGGCGTCCACCACGCTGTATTGCTGCCAGCCGCCCATGCCGACCACCTTGTCCCCCACCGCAAATTTGGCATTTTTTGACGCCACCACCTCGCCCACGGTGCCGCCGCCCATGGTCTGACCCAAAGGCTGTGGCACGGCGTAGCTTTTGGCATCGTTCATGCGGCCACGCATGTAGGGGTCCAGGCTCAGGTAATGGTGACGCACCAGCACCTGGCCGTCCTGCAGCGCCGGTGTCTCACTGATGACCAGTTTGAAATTGCTGGCCACAGCTTCGCCCACGGGGCGGTTGTCCAAATGAATTTGCTTGTTTTGGGGCATGGAACGTCTCCGGTTAAGTTGGCAATTTGCTATTAAATAAATAGCTACTTACGAATGTTGCATAAGGGCTAGAGCTATATTTCTCATAAATTATTCAGTCGGTCGAAATGACCTTCGGTGCATTGACGCTTTGGGGCCCGGTTGGCAGGCGCTTCACGTACTTGAAGGTGCCAGTGGCGTGGGCGCACGCCCGCCCCGCTTCGTCAAAAATCGTGCCTTCGGTGAAGGCCATGGTGGCGGTGCGGTGCATCAAATGGCCTTTGCCGGTGAGCTTGCCGCGCGCCGGCTGCATGAAGCTGGTTTTCATCTCGATCGTGACCGCGCCCATGTCTTGTTGCACACTGCGCGCCGCCACGGCCATGGTGACGTCCAGCAGCGTCATGAGGGCGCCGCCATGCGTCACACCAAACGAATTGAGGTGTTCCGGCCTGGGTGCGTAAGTCAATTCCGAGACGCCGCCGTCAAACAGGTGCAGCTCAAAGCCCAGGTGCTCGACAAACGGGATTTCAGCGCCGAAATTCATGACGGTCGCAGCGTCGGGCCGCCCCAAGCAAGGCCAGCCCCTTCGGGAGGCAGCACAGTACACGCCGTGACAAGCATGGGGGTCAACATGTTAACCACCGGTGACCACACTGACGCCACCGTCCACCGCCAGCCACTGGCCGGTGATGTGTTTGCCGGCGTCGGACGCGTACAGCACACACAGGCCTTTCAGGTCTTCGTCATCGCCCAGGCGTTTGAGCGGCGCATGGCTTGCCAGCTTTTCCTCGCCCAGCGCCGCCAGCGTGCCCATGGTCATCTTGCTGGGGAAAAAGCCGGGGCAGATGGCGTTGACGGTGATGTTGTACTTGCCCCATTCCGCAGCCAGCGCGCGGGTAAAATTGATCACCGCACCCTTGGAGGTGTTGTAGGCGATCGTGGTCATCTCGGGCGGGTTACCACCCAGACCGGCGATGGACGCGATGTTGACGATGCGCCCGGAACGGCGCGCAATCATGCTCTTCTTGGCGATGATCTGGCTCAGGATGAAGTAGCCGCGCACATTGAGGTTCATCACCTTGTCCCAGGCGTCAATCGGGTGGTCTTCCGCCGGGGCGCCCCAGGCGGCGCCGGCGTTGTTGACCAGAATGTCCACATCCCCCATGCGCTGCAAAGTCTCATCGGCGAGTCGGTGAATGTCGGTTTCTTTGGCGCAGTCGGCCGCCACCCAGCGGGCGTCGATGCCGGCGGCCTGCAGTTCGGCCGTCGCCTGCTCCAGGTCTTCGGCTTTGCGCGAACTGAGCATGATCCGGGCACCGGCCTCGCCCAGGGCGTGCGCCATCTGCAAGCCCAGGCCGCGTGAGCCACCGGTCACCAGGGCAGTCTTGCCGGTGAGGTCAAAAAGTTGCTGAATGGTTCGGGTCATGGTGCTTCCTTCTCTATGGGTGTCAGACTTGAGGGCAGATTGTGCCGCCTGCACTGGCGATTGGCGTGTCTCGCGCGTGATATCAAAAGGCCTCTTCCGGCATGTTGGCGCAGGTGGGGTCGCGACTTTCCACCACCTTGAGCCAAGCGCCGATCTTGGACAATTCATAATGATAAAAATAGCGTGTAGCCCTTATCCTGCCTACGGTAGCAGCTATTGATTGCATAGCATCAAGCGCCAAGGCCGCCAGCGCCACTTCCAGCCAGATCCAGGCCAGCACGGTGTGGCCAAAGGCCTGCATATACGGTACTGCATTGGCCAGGGCCTCCACTGGCTTGCCGGTGGACCAGGCCGCCTGAGTGGCGCCCATCACCTGTTGCAGCGCCAGCGCCAAGGCCTGCGCGTGCGCCGCCAACGCGGGCACCTGTTGAGCCCGCTGCACGGTGGCGTTGATACGCCCGGCCAGCAGCGCCAGCCCGCGCCCGTTCTCCAGGCGCACCTTGCGGCCGAGCAGGTCCAGGGCCTGAATGCCGTGCGTGCCTTCGTGAATCATGTTCAGGCGGTTGTCGCGCCAGTACTGCTCGACCGGGAAGTCGCGCGTGTAGCCATAGCCGCCGTGGACCTGGATCGCCAGCGAGTTGGCTTCCAGGCACCATTCGCTCGGCCAGCTCTTGGCGATCGGGGTCAGCACCTCCAGCAGCAGACGCGCTTCATCCGCCGCCTCGGCGCTGCCGGTGTGTTGCTCATCGACCAGCCGGGCACAGTACAGCGCCAGCGCCAGTGCGCCTTCGCAGTAGGACTTTTGCGCCAGCAGCATGCGTTTGACGTCGGCGTGTTCGATGATGCGGACCGGCGGCTGGGACGCATCTTTGCCCCCCGCCGCTATCGGCCGCCCCTGGGGCCGATTCCTGGCGTAAGCCAGCGAGGCGTAATAGCCTGCCAGCCCCAGCATGGTGGCGGCAATGCCGACGCCGATACGCGCCTCGTTCATCATGTGGAACATGCAGCGCAGACCTTCGTGTGGTTTGCCCACCAGGTAAGCCACGGCACCGGCGCCCTGGCCGTCCAGGCCGGCGCCCGTGCTCAACACCGGGTATTTGCCTTCACCAAAATTCAACAGCGTGTTGGTGGTGCCGCGCCAGCCCAGCTTGTGATTCAGACCGGCCAGGGCCACGTCGTTGCGCTCACCGGTGAGTTGGCCGGTGGCGTTCACCATTTTTTTGGGCACGATGAACAGCGACAGGCCGCGCGTGCCCGCTGGCAGCTTGCCATCCGGCCCCGGGATTTTGGCCAGCACCAGGTGGATGATGTTCTCGGTCAACTCGTGTTCACCGGCCGAGATCCACATCTTGTGGCCCTTGAGGCGGTAGCGGGCGCCCAGCCGGTCCGACTCAAACCCGTCACCGTCCGGTACCGCGCGCGTCGCCACATCGCTCAGAGACGAGCCAGCCTGCGGTTCGCTCAGGCACATGGTGCCCGAGAACCGGCCGGAGAATTCATTTTTGGCGAACACCTCCTGTTGCAGCGGCGTGCCATGCACCATCAGCAAATTGGCGTTGCCGGTGGTCAGCATGCCAGAGCCCATGCTGACCGAGGCGCAGGCAAAGAATGAATTGGCCGCTGCCTCAATCGTGTAGGGCAGCTGCATGCCACCCATCGCAAAGTCTTGCGCCGCGCTCAGCATGCCGGAAGCGGCATAGGCGCGCTGCGCATCATGGGTGGCCTGCGGCAGGATGACGCGCTCGCCATCAAACTGCGGCTCCTGCGTGTCCACCAAGCGGTTGAACGGCGCGTACTTCTCACGCGCAATGCGTTCGCAGGTGTCCAACACGGCATCAAAGGTCTCACGCGAGTGGTCGGCAAAGCGCGCCCGCTCGTTCAACGCCGCGGCGTTCAGCCATTGGTACAGCAAAAAATCAAGGGTAGGACGCAGTGACATGCTCGTCTCCGTTCAAGGCAAAAAAAAGCTGAACCGCTCACTCAAGTCGGCTCAGCCCCGGTCCATCCAGCCGTAACCCGCAACCGCTTACAGCACCTCGAAAATGCCCGCAGCCCCCATGCCACCACCGATGCACATGGTGACGCACACGCGTTTGGCACCACGACGCTGGCCTTCGATCAGGGCGTGACCGGTCAAGCGCTGGCCGCTGACGCCATAGGGGTGTCCGACGGCAATGGCGCCACCGTTGACGTTCAGCAGCTCGCCCGGAATGCCGAGCTTGTCACGGCAGTAAATGACCTGCACCGCAAACGCTTCATTGAGCTCCCACAGGTCGATGTCGCTCACTTTGAGGCCCAGGCGCGCCAACACCTTGGGGATGGCGAAGACCGGGCCAATCCCCATCTCGTCCGGCTCGCAACCGGCCACGGCAAAGCCGAGGAAGCGGCCCAGCGGTTTCAGGCCTTTGCGTTCGGCGACGGCTTCATGCATCACCACCACCGCGCCACCACCGTCCGAGAACTGGCTGGCATTGCCCGCGGTAATCAGGCCGCCCGGCACGGCCGAACGCAAGCCACTGATGCCGTCCTTGGTCGTCCCCGCGCGAATGCCTTCGTCCTGGCTAACCGTAACCTGCCTGGTGGTCAGGCCCATGACCTTGTCGGCCACCCCCATGGTGACCGTGATCGGGGCAATTTCATCATGGAACAGGCCGGCCGCCAGCGCCGCAGAAGCCCGCTGCTGGCTGGCCGCACCGTACTCGTCCATGGCGTCGCGGCTGATGTTGTAGCGCTTGGCCACGTTCTCGGCGGTTTGCAGCATGTTCCAGTAAATTTCGGGTTTGTGTTTGAGCAACCACGGATCGGCCAGCATGTGCGTGTTCATCTCCTGCTGCACGCAGGAGATACTTTCCACCCCACCCGCCACATAGATATCACCCTCGCCGGCGATCACGCGCTGCGAAGCCAGCGCAATGGTTTGCAGGCCGGATGAGCAAAACCGGTTGACCGTCATGCCTGACACGGTGACGGGGCAGCCGGCGCGCAGGGCGATCTGGCGCGCGATATTGGCCCCTGTAGCGCCCTCAGGATTGGCGCAACCCATGATGACGTCGTCCACCTCGGCGGCGTCAATGCCGGCCCTGGAAATCGCGTGCTCGACGGCATGACCGCCCAGCGTGGCGCCATGCGTCATGTTGAAAGAACCCTTCCAGCTCTTGGCGAGCGGGGTGCGGGCGGTAGAAACAATTACGGCGGATGTCATGCTTACTCTCCTGGAAAAGGGTCAGTTGTGGGGCGCTTGCGCGCCCAGGGTCAAAAGGCGGTGATAGAAGCGGATCAGCTCCGTGAGGTTGCCCACGGCAATGCGTTCATTGGTGCCGTGAAAACGCGGCAAGTCCTGCGGTTTGGCGCGTACGGGCGAAAATTTGAAAATGTGATCACTGATGTCGCCGAAGTGGATTGAGTCGGTCGCCCCAATCATGAGACCGGGTGCCACCAGGGTGCCGGGGAACACTTCGCGAATGGTGCGGTTGAGCAACTGGTATTGCGCCGAGTCCATGGGGGTCACCTTGGAAGCGTCCACCGCGCCCGGCAGGGCAAACAGCTCGAACTGGTCGCTGCCCGTGGCCTGCTTCACCTGGTTTTTCACCCGCGCCAGCACCTGCTCTTTGCTGTCACCCGGCAGCAGGCGAAAGTTGACGGTGGCCTCGGCGCGTCCGGGCAGGACATTGTCCTTGTTGCCGGCATTGACGATGGTCAGCGCGGTGGTGGTGCGCAACATGGCATTGGTGCTGGCACCCGCCTCCAGCTGCTTTTGCACGAGCGGCCCAAACAGCCACAGGTTGGACAGGGCCACCCGCGAGAAGCCCGTCATCTCCGGGGCGACGGTAGCAAACATGTCAGCGGCCACCCCCCGAATACCGCCCGGCAACTGGTCGTCGTCGATGCGTTTGAGCGCGGCACTCATCATGGCGATGGCGCTGGTGCCCTTGGGTGGCGGCATGGAGGCGTGCCCCGGGGTGGCGGCCAGCTTCAGCACCACCGACAGATAGCCCTTCTCGGCCACCCCGATCAGTGCCGCCGGCTTGGCCAGACCCGGCATGATGCCCTCGGTAATCAGCAGCCCTTCGTCCACCACAAAATCCAGCCGGACCTGGCGTTGCTTGAGCAGGGCGGCGATCCGGGCCGCGCCGCGCAGACCGCCGATCTCTTCATCCGCCCCATAGGCCAGGTACACCGTGCGCTCCGGCTGGTAGCCGCTGGCCACCAGCATCTCCACCGCCTCCATTTGTGCCATCAGGTTGCCCTTGTCGTCCCAGGCGCCCCGGCCCCAGACGAACCCATCCTTGAGCATGCCGGAAAAGGCATCGACCGACCAGTCCTGGTCGGTGCCGGGTGCGACCGGCACCACGTCCTGGTGCGCCATCAGCAAAATGGGCTGGGCCTTGGGGTTGCTGCCCTGCCAGGTGTAGAGCAGGCTCAGGCCGCCCACCACTTCACGCGTAAGGGCGGCGTGGGTCTTGGGAAAACGGGCCTGCAGCAGCGCGTGCAGTTGCCGAAACTGGTCGGCATTGAGCGCCGCATCGTCGCGGGACGAGAGGGTACGCAGCCGCACCGCCTCGCCCAGCCGGGCAGCAGCGCCAGCTTCATCGACGGCCAACACCGCGATGGCGGGCACGTTGAGCTGGCGCGAGCCTTTGCGCCAGGTGTTGAAAGCCAATACGGCAGCCAGCAGCAATACTGCCACCAGCAAGCCAACCAGAAGTTTCCGGATCATGGTGAGTCTCCTTAACGTGTTGCGGACAGCGCTGGCCCACTTCGTGTGGCGACGCTCTGCCCCGCAAAGTCTCAGGAAAAGGTTTTGCCTTCAGTCACCAGCTGGGCCAGCAAGGGCGCCGGCTGCCAGAACTGCGCATCGTCGAGCGGATTCTGGGCAAAACGCTTCATGGCCTGCACCACATTGAACAAACCGACCTCATCGGCATACTTCATCGGGCCACCGCGGTAAATCGGAAAGCCATAGCCCATCAGATACACCATGTCGATGTCGCTGGCCTTGGAGGCAATGCCCTCTTCGAGAATGCGGGCGCCTTCGTTGACCAGCGCATACACCAGGCGCTGCACGATCTCCTCGTCAGAAATCTTGCGTGGCGTGATGCCCAGTGCCTTGCGGTTGTCCTCGATCATCTTGACGACGTCTTCGTTGGGAATCGCATCACGTTTGCCAGCCACATAGTCATACCAGCCGGCACCGGTCTTCTGACCAAAGCGGCCTTTTTCGCACAGCAGGTCAGCCGTTTTGCTGTACTTCATGTCGGGTTTTTCAAGGTAGCGGCGTTTGCGGATGGCCCAGCCAATGTCATTGCCGGCCAGGTCACCCATGCGAAACGGCCCCATGGCAAAACCAAACTTTTCAATCGCCTTGTCCACCTGGGCCGGGGTGCAACCCTCGTCCAGCAGAAAGCCGCCCTGGCGGCCATACTGCTCGATCATGCGGTTGCCAATGAAGCCGTCGCACACGCCCGATACCACGGCCGTCTTCCTGATCTTTTTGGCCAGCGCCATCACGGTGGCCAGCACGTCTTTGGCCGTCTTCTCACCCCGCACGACTTCCAGCAATTTCATCACATTGGCCGGGCTGAAGAAATGCATGCCAACCACGTCCTGCGGGCGCTTGGTGAACGACGCAATCTTATTCACGTCCAGGGTCGAGGTGTTGGACGCCAGAATGGCACCCGGCTTCATCACCCGGTCGAGTTCCTTGAACACGGCTTCCTTCACGCCAAGTTCTTCAAACACGGCTTCAATCACCATGTCAGCGTCCTTGAGATCGTCGTAGCTCAGCGTGGTGCTGAGCAGGCTCATGCGTTGCTCGTACTTGTCTTGTTTGAGCTTGCCTTTTTTGACCTGTGACTCGTAATTCTTGCGGATGGTGGCCATGCCACGGTCCAGCGCTTCTTGCTTCATCTCCAGCATCTTCACCGGAATGCCGGCGTTCAGGAAGTTCATGGAAATACCGCCGCCCATGGTGCCGGCACCAATCACCGCGACCGCGTTGATCGCGCGCTGTGGCGTGTCGACGGGGACATCGGGTATTTTCGAGGCCGCACGCTCCGCCATGAAAATGTGCCGCAGTGCCCGACTTTCCGGTGTGAGCATTAGGTTGAGAAAGAGTTCGCGTTCCGTGGCCATGCCGGCGTCGAATTTCTGCTTGGTGGCGGCTTCGACCGCATCGACGCACTTGACCGGGGCCGGGAAGTTTTTGGACATGCCCTTGACCATGTTGCGCGCGAACTGGAAATAGGCATCGCCCAGGGGGTGTTTACAGGGCAGGTTGCGCACCAATGGCAGCGGCCGCGCCTCCGCCACCGAGCGGGCGAAGGCCAGCGCTTCTTCGGCCAGGGTTTCTGCGGAAGAGGCCATTTTGTCAAACAGCTTTTGACCCGGCAGCATGGCCAGCAGTTCGCTCTTGACCGGTTCGCCGCTGACGATCATGTTCAGCGCCGGCTCAACCCCCAGCGCCCGCGGCAGGCGCTGCGTGCCACCGGCACCCGGAGTCAGGCCCAGCTTGACCTCGGGCAAAGCCACATTGCAGCCGGGCGCCGCAATGCGGTAGTGGCAACCGAGTGCGAGTTCGAGCCCGCCACCCATGCAGACGCTGTGAACCGCGGCGATCACCGGCTTGGCCGAGTTTTCCACTGCCAAAATAACACTGAGCAGATTGGGTTCCTGCAAGGCCTTGGGCGAACCAAATTCCTTGATGTCCGCCCCCCCCGAAAACGCTTTGCCGGCGCCGGTAATGACGATGGCCTTTACGACTTCATCCGCATTGGCTTTGGCCAGGCCGTCGGTCAGTCCCAAACGAGTGGCCAGCCCCAAACCATTGACGGGCGGGTTGTTGAGCGTAATCACGGCGATATCGCCCTGCACTTTGTATTCGGCGGTCATGCTTGCATTCCTCAGAAGTAAAAATAGAACGATCGTTCACTTTTTTTGATTGTAAGAACTATACCGAGCGATGCAACCCGTTTTTGTCACGACTGGGACAAGGTGCTCAAACCTCCAACCACTCCTTGCGGGTAGCGCTGTCAAGGCGCAGTTCAGTCGGGGTGCCCGTGAACACAATACTGCCGTGGCCCATGACCAGACAGCGGTCTGAAATGGCCATGGCAATGGTCAGTTTTTGTTCAATCAGCAGCACCGAAATACCACGCTGCTTGAGCTCCTTCAGGTAGTGCGCCACCAGCTCGACAATTTTGGGCGCCAGCCCCTCGGTGGGCTCGTCAATGATGATCAGGTCCGGATCCCCCATGAGGGTGCGGCACAGGGTGAGCATCTGCTGCTCACCACCCGACATCACGCCGGCTTGCGTGTGCTGTCGCTCCTTGAGCCGCGGAAACATCTGGTACATATCGTCAAATGACCAGCGCCCGGGTTTACGCGCATTTTTTTGTCCCAGATACAGATTCTGTTCCACTGTCAGATTGGGAAAAATGTCGCGGCTTTCGGGCACATAACCGATACCCCTGTGCGCGATTTCATAGGTCTCTTTGCCCAGAATCTCCTGCCCTTGCCAACGCACGGAACCCTGACAGTCCACCAGACCCATGATGGCTTTGGCGGTCGTGGAGCGGCCCGAGCCGTTGCGCCCCAGCAGCGAGACGATCTCGCCGGCCTGCACCTCTAAATGCACGCCATGCAAGACATGACTCTTGCCGTAATACGCGTGCAGGTTGTCGATTTTCAACATGGTCAGGACTCCGAAGGGCCGCCCCAAGGAGGACTAACACCCTCGGGGGGCAGTGAGGACACCAGGTGCCGAACGTGGGGGTTCATACGTTCGCTCCCGCTTGCGAGTCGGCAACAGAAGAACCAAGGTAAGCCTCCTGCACGCGCGGGTTGGCGCGCACCGCATCGGGCGTGTCATAAGCCAGCAATTCACCGTACACCACCACGGCAATTTTGTCGGCCAGGCCAAACACCACCCCCATATCGTGCTCCACAGTCAACAGGGTCTTCCCGACAGTCACGTCCTTGATCAGCTTGATGAAACGGCTGGTCTCTGACCGGCTCATGCCGGCAGTCGGCTCATCCAGCAGGATGACGTTGGCGCCGCCGGCAATGGTGATGCCGATCTCCAGCGCCCGCTGCTCGGCATAGGTCAGGTTCATGGCCAGAACATCGTGTTTTTTATCCAGTTTGACCATGGCCATCAACTCGTTGGCGCGCTCATTCGCATCATCCAGGTCCGCCAAAAACTTCAAAAAAGTGTATTTGTAGCCCAGACTCCAGAGCACGCCGCAGCGCAAATTCTCAAACACACTGAGCTTGGGGAAAATATTGGTGATCTGGAAACTCCGGCTCAAACCCATGCGGTTGATCTCGAACGGTTTTTTGCCGTTGAGGCGCTGGCCGTTGAGCAGCACATCGCCACTGGTGGGCTCAAAGCGGCCGCTGATCAGGTTGAACAGGGTTGATTTGCCGGCGCCGTTCGGGCCGATGATGCCGACACGTTCGCCCACCGGAATCGCCAGGTTAATGCCGCGAATGATCTCCGTCTTGCCAAAACTCTTGCGCACGTCTTTCAACTCCAAGGCAAAGCTCATGGCGCTTCCCTCCGCTTGATTTCGTTTTCGATGCTTTCCTGAATCTGGCTCCACTCTTTGGCGAACTGGCGGCGGCAGACTTCAAACAGGCCCAGCCCGGTCAGCATGACAAAGACGGCGCCGAACCAGCTGTTGAGTCCCTTCGAATCCAGGGTGGCACCCAGGAATGTCAGTTCGGGCCCGAGTGCGGCGTTGAGTTGCAGGTGGTAAAGCATCTCGATCATGGCGGCAGCGCCCAGAAGCACCACCAAGGCCGTCAACGCCAGCGCCAGGTAGCTGACCCACAACTTTCGCAGGTAACCAAATACCGCCACCCGCAGGTTCATCATGATCAGCGAGGCCACGCCACCCGGCGCGTACATCACCATGAACAGAAAGATAAAACCCAGGTAAAGCAGCCAGGCCTTGGTGAACTCGGACAACAGCACGAACGCCAACACCATGAGAATGGCGCCAATGATCGGCCCGAAGAAGAAAGTCGCACCACCCAAAAAGGTGAACAAGAGGTAGGCGCCCGAGCGGTAGCCGCTGACCACTTCCGAGGTGACAATTTCAAAATTCAAGGCCGCCAGTCCGCCCGAAATACCAGCAAAAAAGGCCGCGACGATGAAAGCAAAATACCGCACTTTCTGCGTGTCATAACCCACAAACTCAACACGCTCCGGGTTGTCACGCACCGCATTGAGCATGCGCCCCAGCGGCGTGCGGGTGAAGGCAAACATCAGGGCGGTACAGACAAAGGTATAGAGGGCGATCAGGTAATACAACTGAATCTGCGGGCCGTACGTGATGCCAAAGGTCTTGGCACCGACCACCCGATTGCCCGACACGCCGCCCTCGCCGCCAAAAAACTCCGGAAACATCAAGGACATGGCCCACACCAGTTCGCCAATCCCCAGCGTGATCATGGCAAACGGCGTCGCTGCCTTCTTGGTGGTGACCCAGCCCAGCACGACAGCGACCAGCATGCTGGCCAAGCCACCCACTATCGGAATCAGACTCACCGGCAACGGCAAGCCGCCGGTCACCAGATTCAGGGTGTGAATGGCCAGAAACGAGCCCATGCCGGAATAGACCGCATGACCGAAGCTCAACATGCCGCCCTGCCCGAGCAGGATGTTGTAGCTGAGGCAAACGATGATGGCAATACCCATTTGACTGAGCATGGTCTGGCTCAGGCTGCTGGTGAACAACAGCGGCACTGTCAACAACACCAGCGCATACAGGGTCCAGACCACGGCGCGGCCGATATTCAGCGGCTTGAATTGAGCAACGGTGCGACTCATGGATCAGCCCTCCCGCGTGCCGAGAAGACCCTTGGGCCGGAAAATCAGCATCAACACCAGGAACAGATAGGGCAGGATGGGCGCCACCTGGCTGAGCTTGAGCTTTAACAGCGCATAGCCAAAGGTCGAGGGCGTCAGCATCACCCCCACCGTCTGTAATGCCGACAACAGGGACGCGTCAATGGCCACCGCGAAGGTCTGGAGCACGCCAATCAGCAGCGAGGCCAGAAAGGCCCCCGCCAATGAGCCCATGCCGCCGACCACCACCACCACGAAAATGACCCCACCCACCGAAAACGCCATGCCCGGCTCGGTGACATAGGCGTTGCCACCAATCACGCCCGCCAATCCGGCCAGCGCACAGCCGCCGCCAAACACCAGCATGAAGACGCGGGGCACGTTATGCCCCAAGGCCTCCACCATCTCGGGATGCGCCAAGGCCGCCTGAATGACCAGGCCGATCCGGGTCCGCGTGAGCAACAACCAGATGGCAAGCAACATCAACAACGCCACCAGCATCATGAAGGCCCGGTACATCGGGAACTGGGTGCCAAAGAGGGTAAACAAGGGACCATCCAGCGCCACCGGAACCCGGTAGTCAACAGAGCTGCGACCCCATACCAGCTGCACCAATTCGACAATGATGTAACTCAGACCAAAAGTGATGAGCAGCTCCGGAACGTGGCCAAACTTGTGGACCCGCCGCAGGCAATATTTTTCAAACGCCGCCCCCAGCAGCCCCACCAACAGAGGCGCCAGCAGCAAGGCGGCCCAGAAACCAACGAGGGAGGTCACCGTATAGGCAAAGTAGGCCCCCAGCATATAGAAAGAAGCGTGGGCGAAGTTGAGAACACCCATCATGCTGAAGATCAGCGTCAGCCCGGAACTCAGCATAAACAGCAGCAAGCCGTAGCTGATGCCGTTCAGCAGTGAAATGGTATAGAACTCCATGGCGCGCTCGTGAAGTGGTGAAAAAAAACGCCTGGGTGACCACCAAGTCACCCGGCGTTCAGAAGTGAACCCGGCGTTAACCCGGACGCTTCATCTGGCAGCTGGTGGGGGTGCTGGCCACATACGCTTCAATGTATTTGACCGGCGCAAAGGTGTAGCCGGTTTTTTCCACGCTATAGGGGTTTTGCTTGTCCACTTTTTGCCATTTGGAGATGTAAAGCCCTTGCTGCATCTGGTGGTCGGATTTACGCATCTCGGAATCGCCGTTGAAGCCCTTGAACTTCAGCCCCTCCATGGCGGCAGCCACCTTGACCGGGTCCGTGGACTTGGCCTTCGCCATGGCCTCACTCAGCAGCAGGACGCCGTTGTAGATCGAGAAGGTGTAGAAGTCGTCACCGAACTTTTTCTGGTACTCGCTCGTCAGCTTGCCCATGACCCCGGTGTAATTGGAATGGGCATACGAAATCTGGTACACCTCACTGTCACCCCCCGAGGCCAGCACGGTGGGCGTGCCCGACACCGCCGCATAGTAGGTGTACATCGGCAGTTTGAGTCCGGCGTCGTTCAGCGCCTTGACAAACAGGGTCAGGTCAGCGCCCCAGTTGCCGGTGACGATGGTGTCGGCACCCGACTGCTTGATCTTGGCGACATAGGGCGCGAAGTCTTTGACCTGACCCATCGGCACCAAGTCATCGCCGACGATCTGGGCATCCGGGCGCTTGCGCGCCATGCCTTCCTTGAAGTACTTGGCGACCTGCTGCCCGTGCGAGTAGTTCTGGTTCAGCAAGTACACCTTTTTGACCTTGGCTTGGTCTTTCATGAAGCTGGTCAGCGCTTCCATTTTCTGGGAGGTGTCGGCATCCAGCCGGAAGTGCCAGTAGTTGCATTTTTCGTTGGTCAACGCCGGATCCACCGCGGCGTAGTTCAGGTAAACCACCTCCTTGCCCGGGTTGCGCTCGTTGTGCTTGGCCACGGCATCGGACAAGGCCAGCGCCGCGCCGGAACCGTTGCCTTGCACGATATAGCGAAAGCCCTGGTCAACCGCTGCCTTGAAGGTGTTGAGTGCTTCTTGTGGCGCCCCCTTGCTGTCCATGCCAACGATTTCAAACTTCACACCGGCGACGTTCTTGGCGCCGTTCAAGTTGTCGGCGATGAATTGCCAGCTTTTCAGCTGGTTTTGACCCACGTTGCCAAACGAACCCGACAGGCCTTCAATCATGGCAATCTTGACGGTTTCACCTTTTTGGGCAAACGCGCCGCCCGCACACAAAATCGCAGCCGTGGCGGCCACAACCTTCATAGCAAATTTCATATAAATCTCCTGGGTTTCAGTCAATCAACACCCAGCCAGCGTACAAGTATTTGTGTGTTGCACCACGAGGGATTTCCCCTAGCTTGAATCACCCATGTGACACGCAGGGAGATCAGGCGTCAGGCAGCCGGTAATCCTTGAGCAGCTCGCGCAGCTTGGTTTTCTGCATCTTGCCGGTGCCGCCCAGGGGAATCGCATCGACAAACACGACATCGTCCGGGATCTGCCACTTGGCCGTCTTTCCTTCATAAAACTCGATGAGTTCGTCACGCGATACGTCGGTCCCCGGCTTCTTGACCACGGCAATGATGGGGCGCTCATCCCACTTCGGATGCTTCATGCCGATGCAAGCCGCCATCGCCACGGCGGGATGGGCCATGGCGATGTTCTCCACATCAATGGAGCTGATCCATTCGCCGCCGGATTTGATGACGTCCTTGCTGCGATCGGTGATCTGCATGTAGCCGTCTGCGTCAATCGTGGCGACGTCGCCGGTCGGAAACCAGCCATCCACCAACGGGGAGCCGCCCTCCCCCTTGAAATACTCGCTGATGATCCACGGCCCCTTGACCAGCAGGTCGCCATAGGCCTTGCCATCCCAAGGCAGCTCATGGCCTTCGCCATCGACAATTTTCATGTCCACGCCGAAAATGCCGCGCCCCTGCTTGAGCCGGACTTTCATTTTTTCCTCGGGTGGCAATGACAGATGCTTGTTCTTCAGGGTGCACACCGTGCCCAGCGGCGACATTTCCGTCATGCCCCAGGCGTGCAGCACCTCTACCCCATAGACGTCGTTGAAGGCGGTGATCATGGCCGGTGGGCAGGCCGAGCCCCCAATCACCGTGCGTTTAAGCGTGCTGAAGCGCAGGCCGCCCGCCTGCATGTGACTCAGCATCATTTGCCACACGGTCGGCACACCGGCCGCGAACGACACGCGCTCGCCCTCGATCAAGTCGAAGATCGACTTGCCGTCCATCGCCGGCCCCGGGAACACCAGCTTGGCCCCCGTCATGGCGGCGGAATACGGCAGGCCCCAGGCATTGACGTGGAACATGGGCACCACCGGCAGCACGGTATCGCGCGCGCTCATGCTCAAGGCATCGGGCAAGGCGCCCGCCAGCGCATGCAGCATGGTGGAACGATGGCTGTACAGGGCCGCCTTCGGGTTGCCGGTGGTGCCGCTGGTGTAGCACATACTGGACGCCGAATTTTCATCAAACGAAGGCCACTGGTAGGTGCAGGGTTGCGCGCCAATCCAGGCTTCGTAGCTGACCAGGCCGGGAATGCCGCTGTCCGCCGGCAGCTTGTCCGCATCACACAGCGCCACGAAGTGTTTGATGGTGGTGCAACGGCTGTGGATGGCTTTCACGATGGGCAGAAAACTGATGTCAAAACACAGCACCGAATCTTCCGCGTGGTTGGCAATCCAGACGATCTGATCCGGGTGCAGGCGCGGATTGAGCGTATGCAGCACACGCCCGGAACCACTCACGCCGAAATACAGTTCCAGATGGCGGTAACCGTTCCAGGCCAGCGTGGCGACCCGGTCGCTAAAGGGCAGTTTCCAACCGTCCAGGGCGTTGGCGACCTGGCGCGCTCGCATGGCCACATCCTTATAGGTACTGCGATGAATATCCCCCTCCACCCGACGTGACACGATTTCGCCTTCACCATGGTGGCGCTCGGCAAACTCGATCAGCGACGAGATCAACAACTGGTGGCTTTGCATCAACCCAAGCATGAAAGAACTCCTGAAAAATGGTGAAACTGAAGGCGCATGGTACTGCGCTTTTTTGGGATAACCCTGCAGACTTTGGGCGGTGCGGCACTGCGAGACAATCCCGCCATGAACATGGACACCGACAGCCGCAGCAACCTCGACCTGGGATTGCTCTGGCGCAACAGCTTCGCCCAGCTGGGGGAGGATTTTTACACCCGGCTCGCGCCCGAGCCACTGCCTGCGCCCTACTGGGTGGGGCGTAGCGCGTCACTGGGGTGCGAACTGGGCCTGCCCGCGTCCTGGCTGGCGTCACCCGAACTGCTGGAGGCCGTCACCGGCAACCGCCCCATCGCCGGCACGCAAGCGCTGGCCAGTGTCTACAGCGGCCACCAGTTTGGCAGGTGGGCGGGACAACTGGGCGATGGCCGGGCCATTTTGCTGGGCGAGACCAGCGGCGGGTTGGAGCTGCAACTCAAGGGCGCCGGGCCGACGCCCTATTCCCGCATGGGCGACGGACGCGCCGTCCTGCGTTCCAGCATCCGCGAGTTTTTGTGTAGCGAAGCCATGCAGGGTCTGGGCATTCCGACGTCGCGTGCCCTGTGCGTTACCGGCTCGGATGCGCCCATACGACGCGAAACCATTGAAACGGCGGCGGTGGTCACGCGGGTAGCGCCCAGCTTCGTGCGCTTCGGCCATTTTGAGCATTTCTCACATCGCGGCCAGCAGGCGCAACTCCAGGCCCTGGCCGACTACGTCATTGACCGGTTTTATCCGGAATGCCGCAGCGGCGACAAGTTTGCCGGCAACCCGTACGCCGCCTTGCTGGAAGCGGTCAGCGAACGCACCGCCAGAATGGTGGCGCAATGGCAGGCCGTCGGTTTTTGTCACGGCGTGATGAACACCGACAACATGAGCATTCTGGGCCTGACCATCGACTACGGTCCGTTTCAGTTCCTGGACGCGTACAACCCCGGCCACATTTGTAACCACTCGGATGTGCAAGGGCGCTACGCCTTCAACAAGCAGCCCAACATCGCCTACTGGAACCTGTTCTGCCTGGGCCAGGCCCTGCTGCCCCTGATTGGGGAGCAGGAGCTGGCCCTCGCCGCGCTGGAATCGTACAAATCGGTGTTTCCCGCCGCCCTTGAACAGCAGATGCGCGCCAAGCTGGGCCTGGCCGAGCGGGACGGCGACGACGCCACGGATACCCCGGCGGCTGACCGGGTCCTGATTGAAGATATCCTGCAGCTGCTGGCCCAAGACCGGGTGGACTACACCATCTTCTGGCGCCGCCTGAGCCATTCCAAGGCGGGCACTGACGTCGAAGCGGTACGTGAGCTGTTTCTGGATCGGGCCGCTGCCGATGCCTGGTTGCTACGCTATTCAGAGCGACTTGCGCATACCCCACGCGGGCTGGTGGCCGATTTGATGCTTAAAACCAACCCAAAGTTTGTGCTGCGCAACCATCTGGGCGAACAAGCCATCCAGGCCGCCAAACTAAAAGACTTTTCGCGAGTCGATACCTTGCTGATGCTGCTGGAATCACCCTTTGCGGAACATCCGGGATTCGAAGAATATGCCGACTTTGCGCCCGATTGGGCCAGTAGTATCGAGATCAGCTGTAGCTCCTGAACCCTCTACCCCAACCGTGAACCGCCACCATGACCTACAAAATTGAAAAAACCGACGCCGAATGGAAAGCCTTGCTGGCAGCCAAAGGCGCCGAGCCGCTGGCCTTTGAGGTCACGCGCCATGCGGCCACCGAACGACCCTACACCGGCCGGCTGGAGGACACCACGGCGCCCGGCATCTACAAGTGCATCTGCTGCGACAAGCCCTTGTTTGATGCCAGCGCCAAGTTCGATTCCGGCTGCGGCTGGCCCAGCTATTTCCAGCCCCTCGATGAGGCGGCTGTCGCCACCAAGGTGGATGGCTCGCTGCGCATGCGTCGCACCGAGGTGCACTGCACTGACTGCGGCGCGCATCTGGGCCATGTGTTTGAAGACGGCCCGACGCCAACCGGCCTGCGCTACTGCATGAACTCGGCTTCGTTAAACTTCACCCCTAAATGAAAATACTGATCGACTTCTTCCCCATCCTGCTGTTTTTCGGCAGTTACAAGCTATACGACATTTATGTCGGCACCGGTGTGCTGATGGCTGCCACCGTGCTTCAAATGGCCCTGATTTACGCGATTGACCGCAAACTGACGGTCATGCACAAGATCACGCTGGCCCTGGTGCTGGTTTTTGGCGCCTTGACTTTGGTGTTGCACGACGACCGCTTCATCAAATGGAAACCCACCGTGCTGTATGCCGCCATGGCGATTGGCTTGGCGGCGGCGGTTTGGGTGTGGAAGAAAAACTTTCTCAAACTGATGCTGGGCAGCCAGATGGAATTGCCTGACGCGGTGTGGAAACGGCTCAACGTGGTCTGGGTGGTGTATTGCGCCTTCATGTCGCTCATCAATGCCTACGTGGCGGCTTACTACAGCACGGAGGCCTGGGTTAACTTCAAGCTCTGGGGCTATGCCTTTCCGCTGGTTTTCATCATCGGCCAGGGCTTTTACATTTCGCGTTACCTCAAGCCGGACGAACCCAAGGCCTGAGCCCTCACCATCCAACCCGTTACCATGACACCCACCACCATGTCCCAGGCACCCACCGCACAGCAGCTTGAGCAGCGTTTGCGCGAAACCCTTCAACCCGTCACGCTCGAGGTGCTGGATGAGAGCTCTCAGCACCATGGTCACGCCGGCGCCAACGGCACCGGCTTTGGCACCCATTTTCGGGTGCGCATCACTTCACATTTGTTTACCGGCAAGTCAGCCGTCATGCGCCATCGCCTTGTGTATGATGCGCTGCAAGATTTCATGGCGCAGGGCCTGCACGCTCTGGCCATTGAAGCCCAATCACCCCCAGTTTGAACTGGCTACTTAGACCATATTTTTGACTTTGTTATTTAGGGAACCTGAATGAAAATGAAACTTTTATCAGCCATTGCCACTGCCGCGATGCTGTGCACCCTGGCACCGGTTGTGTTGGCGCAAAACGTAGCCATCGTCAACGGCAAAGCCGTTCCCAAGTCACGCGTGGACGTACTCGCACAGCAGATCGCCCGCTCCGGCCGGCCGGTGACGCCTGAAATGCAGGGTCAGCTCAAGGATGAAGTCATCGCCCGCGAAATTTTCATCCAGGAAGCCCAGAAACAGGGGCTCGACACCACCGACGACTTCAAGACCCAGATCGAACTGGCGCGTCAGACCATTCTGATCCGTGAACTGTTTGGCAATTACCAGAAGGCCAATCCCGTTTCCGACGCCGAGATCAAGGCCGAGTACGACAAGTTTGCCGCCGCCAACAGCGGAAAAGAATATAAAGCCCGCCACATTCTGGTGGAAAAAGAAGATGAGGCCAAAGCCATCATTGCCCAGTTGAAAAAGGGTGGAAAATTTGAAGAAATTGCCAAGAAATCAAGCAAAGACCCAGGCTCTGGCGCCAACGGTGGTGACCTCGACTGGGCCAACGCTGGCAACTATGTTGCCGAATTCTCCCAGGCCCTGACCAAGCTGGCCAAGGGCAAGACGACCGAGACGCCCGTCAAGACCCAGTTCGGCTATCACATCATTCGTTTGGACGACATCCGTGATGCCACGCTGCCGAAATTTGACGACGTCAAACCGCAAATTGCACAGCAACTGCAACAGCAAAAGATGGCCAAATACCAGGAAGAGCTGCGCGCCAAGGCCAAAATCGAATAAGTCGCTTGCCGACTTCTGCATCAACGCGGCTTCGGCCGCGTTTTTTATGCGGCCGTCTTTTTTACTGGACGAGCCAGCCCACCGCCATCAAGGCACCAATCATCAGTGGCTGGTGCAGCAGGTAATAACTCAGGCTCCAGCGCCCTATTCTGGCCAGTGGCTTAAGCACGGCCGGCAACGGCCATGCCAAGCCGCCCCCGCCGTGGCGCGACAACCAGGTTCCTGTGGCGACGCCCCACCACATCACCCCCAGCCAGGGGAGCAGCGGCACGTAATCCTCGGTAATGGGTTTGCGCGTAATCAGACCCAGCCAGTTCAGTTGCGGCGCGTTGAACATATCGGCATAAAGGGCAAATGGCCCCGTCTGCAATGCGTAACCAGCTATGAATTTAATAGCGATCGACACACCACCCAGCCACCACAACCAGCCACCCCAGCGCGTCGTCAAGCGCGCGATGATCAGCATCAGGGCGATGCCGTGCAGCACACCAAAATAAATAAAGCTCTGCGGGTACATCAGCCAGGAGCCCGCAGTGACCAGCAGCGCAGCTCCGAACACCTGCGCCCACCGGCGCCAAAAACGCGGCCAGCTCTGCCCCTGCGCCACGGCGATGGCTTGGCCCAAGCCCGCGCAAAACAAAAACAGGCTCAGAATCAGCGTGCGCTGCCAGGTCCAGAACGGGTCGCTGTAAAAATCCTGCCGCCAATAGCCAAAGTGGTTGAGGTCAAAGAAGAAGTGAAACACCGTCATCCACAGCATGGCCAGGCCACGCAAGGCGTCCACCATATCAAACCGGGGCAAAAGAGTAATGGGAGACGTGCGCTGCATGGCGTGACGATACCCGATTGCCGGAGCAAGGTGAGCACCGGTGGCGCCTTTGACTCGGGACGTCTCGCTCAAGCGGATTGCCGCCCACCGCGCCAGCTGGCTGGCGGGTCTGGACGCGCGGCCACAAGAACGCGACTTGCTCCTTTTTTGCTGGCAAATCTGAAATTGGATTGCGAAATCACAAGCGCTTGCGCTCGTTGGCGAGCCATTCTCCAACCCTACATCAACCTGAGGAGGGCTGACATGTCAGTTTGGTTTGAGCTCAACAAGAGCAGCAACGGTCAGTTCAATTTTTCGTAAGCGGTCTATTAACCGCGTCCCTTGCGCGGCGTGCTCAGATGTGATTGGGG
>DAITMI010000041.1:0-24523 GCA_036835225.1 Rhodoferax sp.
GGCGAAAGTAGGGGCGATGCGGCTCATTGGGCTACCTTGGTGATCTTTGCTGCGGCGTTGAAGACGACGGGTTCTCCGCCCTTCACCGATTGACCGGTGCAGCTGGGTCGGCAAAAGAAGTCGGCGTGGCTCAGGTCGGCCACGGTGCCAATATCCTTGTCGCCGCGGCCGGACAGATTGACCAGAATGGACTGGTCCGGGCGCATGGTTTTGGCCAGCTTCATGGCGTAGGCCACGGCATGACTCGATTCCAACGCCGGGATGATGCCCTCAGTGCGGCACAGGTAATGAAAGGCGTCGAGCGCCTCTTGGTCGGTAATGCCAACGTATTCGGCGCGGCCGATGTCCTTCAGATACGCGTGTTCCGGGCCCACGCCGGGGTAGTCCAGTCCGGCGCTGACGCTGTGCGTCTCCATCACCTGGCCGTTGTCGTCCTGCAGCACATAAGTGCGGTTGCCGTGCAGCACGCCCGGGCTGCCGAGTTGCAGCGAGGCGGAGTGGCGGCCGGTGTCCATGCCTTCGCCAGCGGCTTCGACGCCGATCAGACGGGTGTTCTCGTGCTGGATGTAGGGATAGAAAATACCCATGGCGTTGCTGCCACCACCGACGCAGGCCACGACCGCGTCCGGTTGTGCCGTTTTGCAGCCCTGGGCCTGCAGCATCTCGGGCATTTGTACCAGGCACTCGGTGCCAATCACGCTCTGAAAGTCGCGCACCATCATCGGGTAGGGGTGTGGCCCTGCCACGGTACCGATGATGTAGAAGGTGTTGTCCACGTTGGCGACCCAGTCGCGCATCGCTTCGTTCAGCGCGTCTTTCAGCGTCTTGCTGCCGCTCTCGACCGGCACCACCGTGGCGCCCAGCAGCTTCATGCGGTAAACGTTGGGGCTTTGGCGCTTAACGTCTTCGCTGCCCATGTACACCACGCATTCCAGGCCATAGCGCGCGCAGATGGTGGCGGTGGCGACACCGTGCTGGCCGGCACCGGTTTCGGCAATTACGCGCGGCTTGCCCATGCGCCGGGCCAGCATGGCCTGGCCGATGGTGTTGTTGATTTTGTGGGCGCCGGTGTGGTTCAGGTCTTCGCGTTTGAGAAAAATCTGTGCGCCACCCTGTTCGCGGCTCATGCGATCGGCGTGGTAAACCGGCGAGGGGCGACCCACGAAGTGGGCCAGCTCGTAGTTGAATTCGGCGACGAAGGCCGGATCGTGCTGGTATTTGGCGTAAGCCGCTTTCAGCTCGTTGATGGCGTGCGTCAACGTCTCGGAGACGAAGCTGCCACCATAAATCCCGAAGTGACCGCTCGGATCAGGTTGTTGATATTGGAACATTTGACATTTCTGCAAGTTGTTGGTCAGCCGCGCGAACGGCGGCGACAAACTGGTTGATTTTTTCGGGGTCCTTGATGCCCTTGTTGCCGGGGCCGGACATCTCGACCCCCGAACTCACATCAACGGCCAGGGTTTTACACCGGGGCCGTACCTGCCGGATGCCGTCGGTCACGTTGGCAGCGTTCAGCCCACCACTCAAGACGAGGTGAGCGTTGACGTTTGGAGGCAGATGTGACCAATTGAATGTTTGCCCACCGCCACCATAGCCGTCAACGTGCGCGTCGAGCAGAATGGCCTGGGCTTTTGAATAATCTTGCGCATATTTTACGAGATCGAAGTGGCGCCCGGCCTCGCCCAGCGGGATGCGCGCTGCCCGTAAAAACGGCCGGGCACCGTGCTGGGTGGCGTGCAGGCACTGCGCCGGTGTTTCTTCACCATGAAATTGGACGGTAGCCCCCGCAATGTCTGCGCATACAGCTATTATATTTGTAGCACCCGCATTGACAAACAGCAGTACGGGTGTGACAAACGGCGGCAGCCTGCGCGCCAGCTCAGCCGCCCGTTGTGGCGACACATAGCGTGGGCTTTTGTCGTACAGCACAAAACCGATGGCATCAGCACCGGCGGCTACCGCAGCGTCCACGTCCGCTTCACGCGTCAGGCCGCAAATCTTGATCCGGGTGCGCTGGACAAGAAGTTGGGAGAATGTCATGGCAATCCATCATAGGCCGGCGTGCGATCCGGCAAGCCCCAATGCGCGGCATAGCGGGGGCCGAGAAAATAAAGCCCGTCGGGGGAAAAAGTCGGTGCGGCAGCATCGCGATCGCGTTCAATCAGCACGTGCTTGACCCAGTCCGGGTGCTGCTTATGCTGGCCCACCGCAATCAGGCAACCCATGATGTTGCGGATCATGTGGTGCAGAAACGCGTTGGCCTCAAACTCAAACCGCCAATAGGCACCGCGCTTGGAGATGTCGATGCGCTGGACTATCTTGACGGGCGACAAAGCCTGGCAGGCCGCGGCCCGAAACGAGGTGAAGTCGTACTCGCCCAGCAGGTGCGCAGCGGCCTGCTGCATCGCGCCCAAGTCCAGCGGCCGGAACACCCAGCCGACACGGCCGGCATCCACACTGGGGCGCACCGGTGACTCCAGCACAATGTAGGCGTAGCGACGTGACAGGGCGCTGGCGCGGCAATGAAACCCATCCGGCATTGCCTGGGCCCATTCCACCGCAATGTCACGCGGCAAAAAGGCGTTGGTGCCGCGCACCCAGGAAGCAATGGCCCGCTCCAGTCGGGTGTCGAAGTGGACGACCTGCATCAGGCCGTGCACACCGGCGTCGGTTCGGCCGGCGCACAGGGTGGAAACTCTTTGCGCGGTGAACTTGCCCAACGCCGCCTCAAGCTTGTCCTGCACGGTCTGACCCGATAACTGGCTTTGCCAGCCCTGGTAGGCCTGTCCGTTGTAGCTGATGCCGAGTGCCAACCTCATGGCGAGTTCAAGTCCCCGTCATCAGTGATCGGCGACAGGGCGCCTGATCACAGATTGCTCAAGGCGCGTTGCGCTTTGGCTTTCATGTCACCCGACGCCTCCGAGATCACTTCTTCAATCAGCGCCCGCGCACCATCGTCGTCACCAATGGCGCTGAATTCTTCAGCCAGCGCCAGCTTGGTGGCCAGTGGATCTTCGTGCGCGTCCGTCGCCGCAGTGGCGACCGTATCGGGTGCGCCCTCCAGATCCAGCGACAGGGAGCCAAGGTCAAATTCCAGCATGCCCAATTCCGGCGCCGGCGCAGCGGCGGGCGCCGAACTGGGCAAGGGTGCCGGACTGGTGGCGCCAAAACTGGTGGCTGCCTGCTGTTTGAAATCTTCACTGTCGGCCGACGGCAGGGTCAGGTCACTTCCGACGGTATCCAGGTCGGGCAGGGTGAATTCAATGCCATCTGTTGAAGCGGCGGCCTGGGGTGCCTCAAAAGGCTCTATTGCTTCCGTCGCCAATCCGAAGTCAAGGTCAAGCGCCAAGGCCTCTGATTCTGCGTCGCTGGCCATCATGTCACTGGGAGCGCTGGCGGGTTGTTCTTCATCGAGTGAAAAGTCGAGGTCCAGATCCAGATCGACTGAGCCACCAGCTTGGGATGCAATGGCTTCATTTGCCAGGGGGGCCGCGCTGGCCACCAGACTGCTGGTGTAGTCGAGCGGCGCCGGAGCTGATGGCGTGGCATCCGGATTGCTGGGTTGCCCGCCTGGCTGGTACAAGGTATTGCTTGGGTCAATACTCCGGCCAAGTTCGCAAATGCGTTCCCAGTCCAATCCATCGCCGTTGGTCTCCTTGAAGGCTTGTATCGCCATATCCTCAAAGCCTTTGGTGTCGCGCCGCTTGGCGAAAATTTCAAGCAACTTTTGATGGATCGCGACACGTCCGGGGTTGCTGCGCAGGGCATCCTTCAAAATTTCCTCCGCCTGCAAATCACGGCCATAGGCCAAGTAAACATCGGCTTCGGCAACTGGGTCAACGTCGTCAACCGCGTCAAGCTGGCTGGGCGAGTACATCATGGAGGAGCCGGTTGCGGCGCTCTCATTGGTATCGACACTTTGCCCGCCGCTGGCGCCAAAGAATGAGTCGGGCTGCAGGCGGCTTTCCAGGAAAACACTGTCAACCTGGGCGGCCTTCTTGCGCTGCCTGACCCGGTAGAGTCCAAAACCCGCTAACAGGGCAATCAAGCCGATGGCACCAGCCGGGACCAGCGGATTTTCGATTAATCCATCCACCAGATCGGTCTCGGGTTGTGCAACGGGAAGAGCCACCGGAACCTTTGGCACGGCTGATGCAGCCGGTTTGGGCGCCTCTGCGGTAGCACTGGCCGATGGTGCCGGCGCCGTGCTTGCGATAGCCGGTGCGGAGGCCGGTGGCACCGGGGCCGTGATGGCCGCAGCGATTGTGGTCGGGTCCGGCGTGGTGGGGGTCGCTGCGGACGCCGGACCCGTGGCCACGGCGCTCGATGCTGCACCCAGCTTGCTCAGATCACTGATGTTTTTGGCGAGCTCAGCGGCCCGGCTGGCCGCCTCTTTGGCACTGCGCTCTTTGGCTAAATGCTCTTCCGCCGGTTGCCCCTGGACGGCCCCTTTTGACAGGGTGAGCTTGTCGGGCGCCGCCGTGACCGGCTTTTTGTCTTCAACCGTGGCTTGCACACTGCCGCTGGCTTTGCGGTCGGCGGCCGCAAGCTGCGTCGCGGGAGCGCTGCCGGCAAGTTTTCGGCGGTAATCGTTGAAGTCCTTGCTCTGCGCAACAATGATCTGAGTTGCCTCCGCCGCTGGGGTGGCCGCAGCTTGTTCCGCGGTCGGGACGTTCATGACCGCACCTGCCTTGACGCGGTTGATGTTATCGGCCACGAATGCATCCGGGTTGGCACGCAGCAAAGCCACCAGCATCTGGTCGAGGGACACGTTGGCTGGTTTTGTCGCCGCAGCGATCTTGCTGGCCGTGTCGCCGGACTTGACAGTCACTTGTCGGGTTTCTGCACCTGGTGCCTTGGCTGCAGCGGGGCGGGCGGGCGCTTTGGCGGCGCTCGTGCGCGGTGGCTCGGCAGGTCGCGTCGTTGTCGCCGCGGGCGATGCGGAGGGGATCGATCCGGGCGCCGCAGCCCGGCTGACGGATGCAGATGCACGGTCCGGCAGTTGCGCAGGGGTTGGCGCGGCGGGTACCGCTTGTCGCAGGCTTGGCGGGTCAAACAGCATGGTGTAGTCGCGAACAATGCGACCGGAGGCCCAACTGGCTTCCAGAATCATGTCCACGAACGGATCATTGATGGCCCGGTCGCTGCGCAAGCGGATATAGGCACGTCCGTCTGCGCGTCGCTGAAGGGTGGCTTGCAGGCCTGACATCGCTGGGTTGTATTCCAGTCCGGCAGCCTGGAATGCTTCCGGTAAAGCAACGGACGCCTTCAGCGAGGCGGCCTCTTCCGGATTGATATCCGGAACGTCTATTTCCGCACGCAAAGGCTCGCCGAGGGCGGACTGGACCGTGATGCGACCCAGTGAAAGCGCCGCCGCATTGGCTCCCCAAAGGCTGAAGAGCGCGGCAGCCGCAGCGGCCATGGCGGTTTTTTGCCAGCGATGTGACTTAGCGATCAATTTGTGGACTCCGATGTGCGGACGGCTGGAAAATAGGTCTCATTCTGCGAACAGATGCTTCGGCACTCAAAACTTGAAAAGCACCATAACATCAAT
Source organism: Rhodoferax sp. (assembly GCA_036835225.1). Taxonomy (GTDB): domain Bacteria; phylum Pseudomonadota; class Gammaproteobacteria; order Burkholderiales; family Burkholderiaceae_C; genus Rhodoferax. Next base: position 5,558 of record DAITMI010000041.1, read on the forward strand.
GATTTAGGCTGACAAGCTAAGAGCGCTTTTAACTGTGAGTCGCTCGCAGGCAGTTTCAATCCGGTTGATTCTATGTTGTCATGCGACAACGGCCTGACTGCCGCTAGGAAGTATGACAGGCCGTTGGTAGCGGTTCGACGCCGGTTTCAAGCCGCCAGCAAGATGCGCAACATGCGGCGCAGGGGCTCGGCAGCACCCCATAAGAGCTGGTCGCCGATGGTGAAAGCGCCGACGTATTCCGGGCCCATGGCAAGCTTGCGGATGCGCCCCACCGGAATGCTTAGTGTGCCCGTCACGGCCACCGGCGTCAGGTCCTGCACACTGGCGTCGCGGGTATTGGGTACCACTTTGACCCAGGCGTTGTCGGCGGCAATCAGGGCTTCAATGTCGGCGGTCGGCACATTCTTTTTCAGCTTGAATGTCAGCGCCTGGCTGTGGCAGCGCATGGCACCGATGCGCACGCAAAAGCCATCGACCGGGGTCTCCGCCGTACCAAAAGCCGCGCCCTGACCCAAGATCTTGTTGGTCTCGGCGCCGCCCTTCCATTCTTCGCGCGACATGCCCCAACCGGGTTCATCCGGTTGTTTGCCAATCCCGAGATCCTTGTCGATCCAGGGGATCAGGCTGCCGCCCAGAGGCACGCCGAAATTGGCGGTCTCAGCGCTGGTCAAGGATTGCTGTTTGTGCAGAACCTTGCGATCTATTTCCAGGATGGCGGATTTGGGATCGTTCAGCAGGCCTTTGACCTCGGCGTTCAGGGTGCCGAATTGGGTCAGCAATTCACGCATGTGCTGCGCGCCGCCGCCAGACGCGGCCTGGTAGGTCATGCTGGTCATCCACTCGACCAGTCCCGCCTTGTACAGTGCACCCACGCCCATCAGCATGCAACTCACCGTGCAGTTGCCGCCGACCCAGTTGTTGCCGCCCTTGGCCAGTGCATTCTGGATCACCGGCAGGTTGACCGGGTCCAGGATGATGACGGCGTCGTCTTCCATGCGCAGGGTGGAAGCGGCGTCAATCCAGTGACCGGTCCAGCCGGCCGCGCGCAGTTTCGGGAAGACTTCGGTGGTGTAGTCGCCCCCTTGCGTGCTGATGATGATGTCGCACTTTTTCAGTGTGGCGATGTCAAAAGCGTCTTTCAGGGTGGTTTCGTTTTTTGCCTGGGCCGGGGCCTTGCCGCCGGCGTTGGAGGTGGAAAAGAAGACGGGTTCGATCAGCCCGAAGTCACCTTCGGCCTGCATGCGGTCCATCAATACCGAACCCACCATGCCACGCCAGCCCACCAGGCCGACCAAATTGCCAATTTTCATCACTTTTTCCTGTTGGATATTTAAGATACGGATATGTCAGCGTTTACAGGGCTTTCACCACTGCGGCGCCCATCTCCAAGGTGCTGACCCGCGTCGTGCCAGGGCTGAAGATGTCGGCCGTGCGCAGCCCTTGCGTCAGCACTTGTTTGACAGCGGTCTCAATACGCTGCGCCGCTGCTTCCTGGTTCAAGCTAAAGCGCAGCATCATGGCAGCGCTCAGAATGGTTGCCAATGGGTTGGCGATGCCTTTGCCGGCGATGTCCGGCGCGCTGCCGTGGCTCGGTTCGTACAAGCCTTGATTGCTGGCGTTCAAAGAAGCCGAGGGCAGCATGCCGATGGAGCCCGTCAGCATGGCGGCCTCGTCGCTCAGAATGTCGCCGAACATGTTGCCGGTGACCACCACGTCAAATTTCTTCGGTGCGCGCACCAGCTGCATGGCCGCGTTGTCCACGTACATGTGGTCGAGTTCCACGTCCGGGTATTGCTGGCCGACCTCAGTGACCACGTCGCGCCAGAACTGAAAGGTCTCCAGCACGTTGGCCTTGTCCACGCTGGTCACGCGCTTGCTGCGTTTGCGCGCGGCCTGAAACGCGACATGGGCAATGCGCTCAATCTCAGGCCGTGAATAGCGCATGGTGTCGAATGCTTCTTCCGCGCCGGGAAAGTGCCCGTCCGTGGCGATGCGGCGGCCGCGTGGCTGGCCGAAATAAATGTCACCGGTCAATTCGCGAATGATCAGGATATCGAGGCCGGCAATCAACTCGGGTTTCAGGCTGGAGGCGTCCACCAATTGCTCATAACAAATAGCCGGGCGGAAGTTGGCAAACAGGCCCAAATTTTTGCGCAAACCCAGAATCGCTTGCTCGGGACGCAGCGGCCGGTCGAGCTTGTCGTACTTCCAGTCGCCGACCGCGCCAAACAGCACGGCATCCGCCTCTTTGGCCAGTTGGAGGGTGGCGTCCGGCAGCGGATGGCCATGCGCTTCATAGGCGGCACCACCGACCAATGCGGTTTCCATCTCAAATTTCAGGTCAAGTGCGTTCAAGACCTTGACGGCTTCCGCCACAATTTCGGTGCCAATGCCATCGCCGGGCAATACTGCAATTTTCATAATGAACCTAATTCTTTCTAAAGTGTTGAGGACCGCGCTTGCCCACTGCGTGTGGCTGCGGACTGTCCCCCCAAAGTCTCAGTTGTTGAGGGTCGAGCGCGCTATGCGCAGCGGCGGCCTGTCCCGAAATAAATCAAAATGTATAGCTACTCACGCAATCAGCGTGCGGGCTAGCCATGGTTTTTGTGCTAAACGCTGGGCTTCAAAAGCCCTGATCTTGTCGGCCTGGCGCAAGGTCAGGCCAATGTCATCGAAGCCATTGAGCAGGCAGTACTTGCGAAAGGCCTGCACTTCAAAGGGCAGTTCGTCGCCGTCCGGCTTGATGATGACTTGTCGCTCCAGGTCGATGGTCAGCGCATACCCCGGGAAGGCCGCGGCCTCATTGAACAACTGGCTGACCTGGACTTCGCTCAGCACAATCGGTAGCAAACCGTTTTTGAAGCTGTTGTTGAAAAAGATGTCCGCGAAACTCGGCGCAATGATGGCGCGAAAGCCGTATTGATCGAGCGCCCAGGGCGCGTGCTCCCGCGACGAGCCACAGCCAAAGTTTTTCCGCGCCAACAAGATCGACGCACCTTGATAGCGCGGCTGGTTGAGAACAAAGTCCGGGTTGGGTTTGCGACTGTTCGGATCTTGACCAGGAAAGCCGGCATCCAGGTAGCGCCACTCGTCAAACAGATTCTGCCCAAACCCGGTTTTGCGAATGGATTTCAGAAATTGCTTGGGGATGATGGCGTCGGTATCGACATTCTCGCGGTCCATCGGGGCTACCAGCCCCTTGAGCAGGGTAAATTTTTGCATGGTGATTTCCTTGACCTGTCAGTTCAGACAAACTTCCTGACGTCCACAAAATGGCCGTGAATGGCGGCCGCGGCGGCCATGGCGGGGCTGACCAGATGGGTGCGTCCGCCGGCACCCTGACGGCCCTCAAAATTGCGGTTGCTGGTGGAGGCGCAGCGCTCGCCCGGCTCCAGCCGGTCGGCATTCATGGCCAGGCACATGGAGCAGCCTGGCTCCCGCCACTCGAAGCCGGCGGCCTTGAAAATCTCATGCAAGCCTTCGCGCTCGGCTTGTTCCTTGACCAGACCCGAGCCCGGCACGACCATGGCGAGCTTGATGTTTTTGGCGACTTTCTGCCCCAGTTTTTTCACCAGCGCCGCGGCTTCACGCATGTCTTCAATCCGGCTGTTGGTGCAGGAGCCGATGAAAACCTTGTCCACATACAGATCGTCGAGCGCCTTGCCCGGCTCCAGCCCCATGTAAACCAGTGCCCGCTCGATGGCGCTGCGCTTGTTGGCGTCCTTCTCTTTGTCGGGATCCGGCACGCGGCTGTCGATACCCAGCACCATCTCGGGCGAGGTGCCCCAAGTCACTTGTGGAATGATCAGGGCCGCATCCAGTTCAACGACGGTGTCGAACCGGGCGTCGGCATCGGTGTGCAGCGTCTTCCAGTACGCCACCGCTTGCTCCCATTCGACGGCGGCAGCCGCGTCGTTGCCAGCGTTGTGCCCCGGTGCCAGCGGCCGACCTTTGACGTACTCAATGGTTTTTTCGTCCACCGCCACCAGCCCGGCGCGGGCGCCGGCTTCAATCGCCATGTTGCACACGGTCATGCGGCCTTCCATGCTCAAGGCGCGAATGGCTGAGCCGCCAAATTCGATGGTGTAGCCGGTGCCGCCTGCCGTGCCGATTTTGCCGATGATGGCCAGCACGATATCTTTGCCGCCACAACCGCGCGGCAGGTTGCCGTCAACCCGCACCAACATGTTTTTCGCCTTTTTGGCCAGCAGCGTTTGCGTGGCCATTACGTGCTCCACTTCACTGGTGCCAATGCCATGGGCCAAGGCGCCAAAGGCACCGTGGGTCGAGGTGTGCGAGTCGCCGCAAACAACAGTCATGCCTGGCAGCGTGGCGCCATTCTCCGGCCCGATGACATGGACAATGCCCTGCCGTTTGGACAAGAACGGGAAGTAGGCAGCCGCGCCGAACTCCCGCATATTGGTGTCCAGCATCATGACCTGCTCTTTGCTGGTGGGGTCGGTGATGCCGTCGTAGCCCAGCTCCCAGCCGGTGGTGGGCGTGTTGTGGTCGGCGGTGGCCACGATCGAGCTGACCCGCCACACTTTGCGACCTGCCTGGCGCAGCCCTTCAAAGGCCTGCGGGCTGGTGACTTCATGCACCAGATGGCGGTCTATGTACAGGATGGCGGTGCCGTCATCTTCGGTGTGGACGACGTGTTCGTCCCAGAGCTTGTCGTACAGCGTGCGTCCGTGCGTCTCAATGTTCATGCGACCCCTATGATTTTTCCTTGGCAATCTGTAATTTTAATCGGCCCGATGAAACCGGTGCGTTCCAAGCAAAACGCCCGCCGGTGTTGCCACCCGGCGGGCGTTTTAAATGACGCGGTTTTAGCGTTGGGAAATCGGCAGCACATCCCGTTTGACCGAACCGGTGAACAGTTGGCGCGGACGGCCAATTTTGTACTCAGGGTCGCCAATCATTTCGTTGAGTTGTGCCATCCAGCCGACGGTACGCGCCAGTGCGAAAACCGCGGTGAACAGGCTGACCGGAATACCAATGGCGCGCTGCACGATGCCGGAGTAGAAATCGACGTTGGGGTAGAGCTTGCGCGACACAAAATACTCGTCTTCCAGCGCAATTTTTTCCAGTGCCATCGCCAGTTTGAACAGCGGGTCATTTTCCAGCCCGAGCGCGGCGAGAACTTCCTTGCAGGTTTCCTGCATGAGCGTGGCGCGCGGATCGTAATTCTTGTAAACCCGATGGCCAAAGCCCATCAGCTTGACGCCGGAGTTTTTGTCTTTGACCTGCTCCATGAACTGGCCGACCTTGGCAATGCCACCCATTTTCTGGATCTCTTCGAGCATGTTCAGGCAGGCCTCATTGGCGCCACCGTGCGCCGGACCCCACAAGCAGGCAACACCCGCGGCAATGGCCGCAAACGGGTTGGTGCCGGAGCTGCCGCACAGGCGAACGGTCGAGGTGGAGGCGTTTTGTTCGTGGTCGGCATGCAGCACGAAGATGCGGTCCAGGGCGCGCTCAATCACCGGGTTCACCACATACTCCTCGCACGGCGTGGCGAACATCATGTGCAGGAAGTTGCCGGCGTAGCTCAAGTGGTTTTTGGGGTACATGTAAGGCTGACCGGCGCTGTACTTGTAGGCCATGGCCACCAGCGTTGGCATTTTGGCAATCAGCCGGATCGCCGAGATTTCACGGTGCTCCGGGTTATTGATGTCGGTGCTGTCGTGGTAGAAGGCCGACAGGGCACCCACCAGCCCGGTCATGATGGCCATCGGATGGGCATCACGGCGAAAGCCGCGCAGGAAGAACTGCATCTGCTCGTTCACCATGGTGTGGTTGGTCACGCGCTTGGTAAAAGCCGCCTTGGCGGCAACATCCGGCAGGTTGCCGTACAGCAGCAGGTGACAGGTTTCCATGAAATCGCAGTTGGTCGCCAGCTGCTCAATCGGGTAGCCGCGGTACAGCAACTCACCTTTATCGCCATCAATGTAGGTGATGGCCGACTGGCAGGCCGCCGTGGACATAAAGCCCGGATCGTACGTGAACATGCCGGTTTGTGCGTAGAGCTTGCGGATGTCCACGACATCCGGGCCAACACTGCCCTGGTACACCGGCAGATCGACGCTGGGGCTGCCGTTACTGAACGACAGGGTGGCTTTGTTGTCAGCTAATTTCATTTTCTCGCCTCTCAAAGGGTTTCTCTCAACATACTCAAAACTTCACGTACCTCATCACGGTCCAGATCAACATCGACTTGCACCAGCGTTTTGCGTGCCAGGTGCAGGTCGAGCAGATCGTTATCGCTGAGATCCATCAAAGCGCTCAGACCTTGCGCCTGCCGGACGGTCAGGCTTGACTCAAAGCGTCGGAAAAAGCGCTCGATGAAAATATCGTTCTCCAGCAGGCCACGGCGGCAGCGCCATTTCAGCCGGCTCAAGCCCCGCTCATCGAGCAGCTCTTCGGGGTGTGCCACAACGGGGGTATTCATGCCGGGTCAGACCGTGCGCAGAACCATCATTTCCTTGATCTTGCCAATCGCCTTGGTCGGGTTCAGGCCCTTCGGGCAAACATCGACACAATTCATGATGGTGTGGCAGCGGAACAGGCGGTAGGGGTCTTCCAGGTTGTCCAGACGCTCACCCGTGGCCTCGTCGCGACTGTCGGCGAGGAAGCGGTAAGCCTGCAGCAGACCGGCCGGACCGACGAACTTGTCCGGATTCCACCAGAAGCTGGGGCAGGACGTGGAGCAGCTGGCGCACAAAATGCACTCGTACAGGCCGTTGAGCTCATCGCGCTCTTCCGGGCTTTGCAGGCGCTCTTTTTCGGGCGGCACGTTGTCGTTGATCAGATAAGGTTTGATCGAGTTGTACTGCTTGAAGAACTGCGTCATATCGACGATCAGATCGCGCACCACCGGCAGGCCCGGCAGTGGCTTCAGCACAATGGTGCCCTTCAAGGTCAGCATATTGGTCAGGCATGCCAGGCCGTTCTTGCCATTGATGTTCATCGCGTCTGAGCCGCAAACGCCTTCCCGGCACGAGCGCCGAAAAGTGATGCTGGGGTCTTGCGCCTTCAGCTTCATCAAGGCGTCCAGCAACATGCGCTCGCTACCGTCGAGTTCCACCTCGATGGTCTGCATGTAGGGCTTGGCATCGGTGTCAGGGTCGTAGCGGTAAATCTGGAAGGTGCGTTTTGACATGGGGTGTTCTCGCTGGTCTGATTCGCTTGACTTTGACTTAGAAGCTGCGCACGGTGAGTGGCACGGAGTCAACCGTCAGCGGTTTCATCTGCACCGGCTTGTAGGCCAGGCGGCTGCCCTCGCGGTACCACAGTGTGTGCTTGTGCCAATCGGTATCGTTGCGGCCATTGGGATGCTCGGGGCTGTCGGCGTAGTCATTGACCGAATGGGCGCCGCGGCTTTCGTGGCGGGCAGCGGCCGACACGATGGTGGCCTGTGCCGCTTCGATCAGGTTCTCCACCTCCAGCGCCTCAATGCGGGCCGTGTTGAAGATTTTGGACTTGTCTTTCAGGTTGATGGCGTTGACGCGTTCACGCATGGCGGCGATTTTCGTCACACCTTCATTCATGCTGGCCTGGGTGCGGAAGACGCCGGCGTGCTGCTGCATGATGTTGCGGATGTCGTTGGCCACATCCTGTGAATACTCGCCGCTGGTCGCATTGTCCAGGCGGGCGATGCGGGCCAGCGTCGCGTCCGCGGCATCGGCTGGCAGCGGTTTGTGCTCAGTGGCGGTTTTGTTGAATTCAACAATGTGGTTGCCGGCAGCGCGGCCAAACACCAGCAGATCCAGCAATGAGTTGGTGCCCAGGCGGTTGGCGCCGTGCACACTGACACAGGCACATTCACCCACCGCATACAGGCCATTGACGACCTCGCTCTGGTTGTCGGCATTCTGCGTGACCACCTGACCGTGGATATTGGTCGGGATGCCACCCATCTGGTAATGGATGGTCGGCACCACGGGAATTGGCTCTTTGGTGATATCGACGTTGGCAAAGTTGTGGCCGATCTCGAACACCGAAGGCAGGCGTTTCATGATGGTTTCTGCACCCAGGTGGGTCATGTCGAGGTTGATGTAGTCCTTGTTGGGGCCACAGCCGCGCCCTTCCTTGATTTCCTGGTCCATGCAGCGTGACACATAGTCACGCGGGGCCAGATCTTTGTAGGCGGGCGCATAACGTTCCATAAAACGCTCGCCATTGCTGTTGCGCAAAATGGCGCCTTCGCCACGGCAACCCTCGGTCAGCAACACGCCGGCGCCATGCACGCCCGTCGGGTGGAACTGCCAGAATTCCATGTCTTCCAGCGGGATGCCGGCCCGTGCGGCCATGCCCAAACCGTCGCCGGTGTTGATGAAGGCATTGGTCGATGCGGCAAAAATGCGGCCGGCACCGCCAGTGGCCAGCAGGGTGGTCTTGGCTTCAAAAATATGCACGTCACCGGTTTCCATTTCCAGTGCGGTCACGCCCACCACGTCGCCATTGGCATCGCGGATCAGGTCCATGGCCAGCCACTCGACAAAGAAGCTGGTTTTCTCCTTGACGTTTTGCTGGTACAGCGTGTGCAGCATGGCGTGGCCGGTGCGGTCGGCGGCGGCGCAGGCGCGCTGCACCGGTTTTTCACCGTAGTTGGCAGTGTGGCCACCGAAGGGGCGCTGGTAAATCGTGCCGTCGGGGTTGCGATCAAACGGCATGCCCATGTGCTCCAGGTCATACACGACCTTGGGTGCTTCACGGCACATGTATTCAATCGCATCCTGGTCGCCGAGCCAGTCAGAGCCCTTGACGGTGTCGTAGAAGTGGTAGTGCCAGTTGTCCTCGGACATGTTGCCCAAGGAGGCGCCAATGCCGCCCTGCGCCGCCACGGTGTGGGAGCGCGTTGGGAACACTTTGGACAGTACCGCCACGTTCAGGCCGGCGCGGGCCAGTTGCAGCGAAGCGCGCATGCCGGAGCCGCCGGCACCGACGATGACAACGTCAAATTTGCGCTTGGGAAGTTTGGAGGTAGCGGTCATGATGATTGATTGGTCTTGGTAGTCGGGTATGGCCGGAGGTGGCTTGCGAACGCTTTAACGATGACTCAAAGGCGCCATAGGACTTGAATGCCCCAGCCAGCGCAGGCAAGCAGCCAGACGAGCGTGAATACCTGCAGGGACAGGCGCAGCCAGACAGGCTTGATGTAGTCCATCCAGATCTCGCGCATGCCAACCCAGACGTGGTACAGCAGGGCGACGATGACGGTAAAGGTCAACGCCTTCATCCACTGGGATGAAAAAATGCCCGCCCACTGGTCGTAACCGATCGGGCCTTTGCTGAAAACGACCTGGGCCAGAACCAGCAGGGTGAAGAGAGCCATCAGCGCGGCGGTCACGCGCTGGGCCAGCCAGTCACGCAAACCGTAATGAGCGCCGACAACAATGCGCTTGGAGCCGTAATTGACAGACATGGTGTGTTCCTTACTTAATCAATGGAGGACAGAGCTTGTCGCCTGGCGATAGCAGACTGCCCCGCAAACGGTGAGATTTAATAAATGCCAAACAGCTTGGCGCCCAATATGACCGTCAGGGCCATGCTCGCGACCAGTGTGACTATGGCGGACGACTTGCCGAATTCCTTGCTGACAGCCGCGTGACTGGCATCCATCCACAGGTGGCGAAGACCGGCGATGAAGTGGTGCAGATAGGCCCAGATCAGGGCCAGTGCGACCAGCTTCCAAAGAACGCCGGGCAGGCCCAGCATGCCGATATTGAAGGCGGACTTGAATTTTGCAAAAGAAATTTCGGATGAAATCGAACTGTCAAACATCCAGATGATGAACGGCAACAGCAGGAACATGATGAGGCCACTGGCGCGGTGCATTCCCGACACCAAGGCCGCCAGCGGCCATCGGTAGTTTGGAAGGTCTTTGAAGGCGTTGATGTTGCGGAACTCAGGCCGCTTTTTCAGGGAGGGGGTGACCAGCTCTGTCATGGTGGGCTTTCGTGGATGTAACTGCGTTGTAATTTCTGAAGGCTGCCGGGCAAAATTCTATTGCACCGCAGCAAGCTGACACAGAGGTTTCAAATTTGAGTCGATTTGGAATGTGTTGGGTTCGCTGGACGGTTTGATTCAGCTTAACTCGTTGCGATAGTAATGGGTCTCGGTCAGGTACAGGCCGCGACGCAACTCCATGGGCGCGTCGTTATAGGTGTAGGCGATGCGTTCCACGCTTAGCAGCGGCGTGGCGCGCGTTATTTTCAATAGCGAACTTTGCACTGAATCCGGGAGCACGGCGCGGATTTTCTCTTCGGCCCGGACCATGCGCACGCCAAATTCGGTTTCAAACAGCGCGTACATCGGGCCGTGGTAGTTGGCCAGCCGTTCGGCGGTCAAGCCTTTGAAGGGCGCCGCGGGCAGCCAGATGTCTTCCAAAATCGTGGGGGTGCCGGCAAAACTCAACACTCGGCGTGCCTGCAGCACCGCATCGCCGGTGCGCAGCGCCAGCGCGCGTGCGACGTCGGCGCTGGCGCGGGTGCGGCGGCATTCCACGATGTCGCGCTCGGCTGGTCCTTCGCTGCCCCGTGTGCCGCTGTCGGGTACCAGCTTCAGGAAGCGAAACTGCACCTGCTGCTCCGCATGGGTGGCCACAAAGGTGCCTTTGCCTTGCCGGCGCACCAGCAGATTCTCGGCGGCGAGTTCATCAATGGCCTTGCGTACCGTACCCTGACTGACCCGAAAGCGTGCTGCCAGCTCCATTTCGCTGGGAATCGCCTCGCCGGGCTTCCATTCGCCCAGTCGCAGGCTGTTCAGCATCAGCCCCTTGATCTGTTGGTACAAGGGGCTGAACGCCGGTGTCGCCTGGGCACTGCCGAGTGCGCCGCTGCTGCTGGCGGAGACGTTGGCAACTGAAGGGAGGGGTGTTTGTGACATGGAGGATGGATCCCGCGCAACTGGTGGGAGCAAGCGCAATCATATCTTATATAAGATATAAGACAAGTTGACGATGCAAGGTTTTCCAGAGTAAACTCGGCGCGCATTCTGTGGGGCTCAGGCAACTGTTAAGAGCCGCCACCAGCACCCGTTTCACAACACTTCTGGAGTTCTCACCATGAGCAAAAAGCCCGTCCGCGTTGCCGTCACCGGCGCAGCAGGTCAAATTGGTTACGCAATCCTGTTCCGCATCGCCTCCGGCGAAATGCTGGGCAAAGACCAACCCGTGATTCTGCAATTGCTGGAGGTGCCCATGGAGAAGCCTCAACAAGCGCTTGCTGGCGTGATGATGGAGCTGCAAGATTGTGCTTTCCCACTGCTGGTCGGCATGGAAGCCCACGGCGATCCAATGACGGCATTCAAAGACGTTGATTACGCCTTGCTGATCGGCTCGCGTCCTCGCGGCCCCGGCATGGAGCGCGCCGAATTGCTGGCGGTCAATGCCGAAATTTTCACCGCCCAGGGCAAGGCGCTCAACGCTGTGGCGAGCCGCAATGTCAAGGTGCTGGTGGTCGGCAACCCGGCCAACACCAACGCCTACATTGCCATGAAGAGCGCACCGGATCTGCCACGCAAGAACTTCACCGCCATGCTGCGCCTGGACCACAACCGCGCCTTGAGCCAGATTGCCGCCAAGACCGGCAAGCCGGTGGCTGACATCGAGAAATTGACGGTGTGGGGCAACCACTCGCCCACCATGTACGCTGACTACCGCTTTGCCACCATCAACGGCGCCAGTGTCAAGGACATGATCAACGACCAGGATTGGAACGCCAACACTTTCCTGCCCACGGTCGGCAAGCGCGGCGCGGCCATCATTGCCGCGCGTGGCGTGTCGTCGGCGGCCTCGGCGGCCAATGCCGCGATTGACCACATGCGTGACTGGGCGCTGGGCACGAATGGCAAGTGGGTCACCATGGGTATTCCCTCAGACGGCCAGTACGGTATCCCCAAAGACACGATGTTTGGTTTCGCTGTGACCTGCGAAGGTGGTGAATACAAGGTGGTGCAAGACCTGCCGATTGACGCCTTCAGCCAGGAATGCATCAACAAGACCCTAAAAGAACTGCAAGACGAGCAAGCCGGCGTCGCCCACTTGCTTTAAGCCGAGGAAGTCGTGCGCAGCGCTGGGCCGCCCCGAGCAAGCACAGCCCCCTTGGGGGGCAGCGCAGCCCACGAAGTGGCAAGCGTGGGGGCGCGTCGGCATCCGCGCGAAGTTCTCCTCGGCGCTCAGGCCGCATCGCTTGTTTTGCCGGTGTGCGACCACTACAGCGGCGTGGAGGCGCGGATGATCAAGAGCCTGGCGCTGCAGGCTGAAATGTCTGCAGAGTTCGGTGCCTGTGTGTTCGATGTGACGCTGGACTGCGAGGATGGTGCCCCAGTTGGGGGTGAAAAAGACCATGCCAATATGGTTGTAGCCCTTGCCAATCAAGCGCATACAGCTACTAAAAGTATAGCGTCTGGCACTGGCGCCCGCGTTGCAGTGCGGGTGCATGCGGTAGGCCATCCAGCGTTCGAGCAGGACGTGGACATCATCGTCGGTGGTGCGGCGGCCGCCTTGTGCCACCTGATGATTCCGAAAGTGGAGACGGTGGCCGATGTCGAGCGGGCGGCGCAATGGGTGGATCAGGCGGCGGCCAGGGCCGGGCGAGCGCATAGTTTGCCGCTGCATGTACTAATTGAGTCTCCAGCGGCGGTGCACCGCGCCTTCGAGATTGCAGCGCACCCGCGGGTGCAGTCCCTCAGTTTTGGTTTGATGGACTTTGTTTCAGCCCATGGTGGTGCGATTCCCGCCAGTGCGATGAGAATTCAGGCCGGTCCGGACGCCGATGGCCTGGACCAGTTTAGCCATCCGCTGGTGCTGCGTGCCAAGCTGGAAATCGCGTCGGCCTGCCATGCGCATGGCAAAGTGCCCGCCCATTGTGTGGTCACAGAATTCAGCGACACTGCCGTGGTGCAGGCGGCTGCGACCCGGGCTTCGCGTGCCTTGGGCTACACCCGCATGTGGAGTATTCACCCGGCTCAGATCAGGCCTATTCTGGAGGCCTTTGCCCCCCAGGCGCACGAGATTGACCTTGCGATGAATATCATCATGGCTGCGGAAAAAGCAGACTGGGCGCCGATTTCTCTTGATGGCAAACTGCACGACCGAGCGAGTTACCGTTATTTTTGGCAAGTGCTGGAGCGGGCACACCAGACCGGCCGGCGTCTCCCCGATGCAGCCTGGCCCTATTTTTCGGCTTAATGCCACTAACTGAGATTACCTGTGATGAAAAAACTTCTTGCATCTGTCTTCGTGCTCGTGCTGCCCCTTGCACTGTTGGCGCAGACGCCTGCCAAAGTGGGCGGCAAGACCAAGCGCCCATCCGCCAGTCGTGTCGAAATCAAAAGCACGGCCAGTCAAATGGCGTCGGGCATCCAGGCGGCAGAAGCCGCCTTGACCCCTGCCGAACTGGCGATTGCGCAGCGGGTGTACCAAGGCAAGTTGCCGTGCGAGCTGGGTGCTTTTGTCACCTTGACGCCAGATGTCAAATCGCCGGGCTACTTCGATGTGCTGCTCAAGAGTCAGAAATTCCGCATGTTCCCGGTTGAAACCAGCACGGGCGCCATCCGACTGGAAGACCATCAGGCCGGGGCGGTCTGGTTGCAGCTGGCTAACAAATCCATGCTGATGAGTCAGAAGCTGGGGCAGCGCTTGGCGGATGAGTGCAAGAATCCGGATCAGGCCGTGGTCGCCGAGATGTTGATCAAGAACCCAGCACCCAGCATACTGGATGCGCCCATCGCAGTTGCTGCGCTCGCCACAATAGCCGCGCCGACCGCAGTGGTGGAGGTGCCCGCCGCAATGGCCACGCCGACCGCAGTGGTGGAGATGCCCGCCGCAATGGCCGCGCCGACCGCGGTGGTGGAGATGCCCGCCGCCATAGCAGCGCCGACCGCGATTGCTGCGCCCCCTACCATTGTGGATCCAGCACCTCAGTTGCTTCTAAATAAGTAGCACACCAAGCCCGCTGTATGAGGGCTTCAACCATTTTTGTTAATTGAGAAGGAGTAACCATGTTGCAGTCTTATCGGGCTCACGTTGCTGAGCGCGCCGCCCTTGGCATTCCCCCGTTACCACTGTCTGCCAAGCAGACGGGCGAACTCATTGAATTGCTGAAAAATCCGCCCCAGGGTGAAGAAGTCACGCTGCTGGACTTGATCACGCACCGCGTACCGGCCGGTGTGGACGACGCGGCCAAGGTGAAGGCCAGTTATCTGGCGGCGGTGGCGCACGGTTCTGAGGCCTGCGCGCTGATTTCCCGGGAAAAAGCCACCGAACTGCTGGGCACCATGCTTGGTGGCTACAACATTGGCCCGCTGGTGGATTTGCTCGACGACGCCGTGGTCGCGCAGGTAGCGGCGAATGGGCTCAAGAAGACGCTGCTGATGTTTGACCAGTTCCATGATGTCAAGGACAAGGCTGACAAAGGCAACGGCTACGCCAAAGAGGTGCTGCAAAGCTGGGCCGATGCCGAGTGGTTCACCAGTCGTCCCGAGGTGCCTGAATCGATCAAGCTGACCGTGTTCAAGGTGGCCGGCGAGATCAATACCGACGACCTGTCCCCGGCGCCTGACGCCTGGAGCCGCCCGGACATTCCGCTGCACGCGCTGGCCATGCACAAAAATGCGCGCCCCGGCATCACGCCGGAAGACGACGGCAAACGCGGCCCGGTCAAATTCATCAACGATCTCAAGGCCAAGGGCAATCTGGTGGCCTACGTCGGCGACGTGGTAGGCACCGGCTCCTCGCGCAAGTCGGCCACCAATTCCGTGCTGTGGTTCACCGGCCAGGACATTCCGTTCGTGCCGAACAAGCGTTTTGGCGGTGTCTGTCTGGGGGCCAAGATTGCGCCAATCTTCTACAACACCATGGAAGACTCCGGCGCGCTGCCGATCGAGCTGGACGTGAGCCAGATGGCCATGGGCGACGTGATCGAACTGCGCCCCTATGAAGGCAAGGCACTGAAAGACGGCCAGGTGATTGCCGAGTTCAAGCTCAAGAGTGAGGTGCTGTTTGACGAAGTGCGCGCCGGTGGCCGCATCCCGCTGATCATTGGCCGCGGCCTGACGGCCAAGGCGCGCTGGGCGCTGGGCCTGCCGGTATCGACGCAGTTCCGTATGCCGCAGAACCCAGTCGACAATGGCCGCGGTTTCACTTTGGCGCAAAAAATGGTCGGCCGCGCGGTTGGTCTGCCGGAAGGCCAGGGCGTGCGCCCCGGCACTTACTGCGAACCCAAAATGACGTCTGTCGGCTCGCAAGACACCACCGGCCCCATGACCCGCGACGAGCTCAAAGACCTGGCCTGCCTGGGTTTCAGTGCCGACCTGGTGATGCAGTCGTTCTGCCACACCGCTGCCTATCCGAAGCCGGTGGACGTGAAGATGCACCATGAACTGCCGGACTTCATCAGCACCCGCGGCGGTGTCCCGTTGCGTCCCGGTGACGGCATCATCCACAGCTGGCTGAACCGCATGTTGCTACCTGATACCGTGGGTACCGGTGGCGACAGCCACACCCGTTTCCCGATCGGTATCAGCTTCCCTGCCGGTTCCGGCCTGGTGGCGTTCGGCGCCGCCACCGGTGTCATGCCGCTGGACATGCCCGAGAGCGTGCTGGTGCGTTTCAAAGGCAAGATGCAGTCCGGCATCACCCTGCGCGACCTGGTCAACGCCATTCCGCTGTATGCCATCAAGGCGGGTCTGTTGACTGTGGCCAAACAGGGCAAGAAAAACATCTTCTCAGGCCGTATTCTCGAAATTGAAGGTTTGCCAGACCTCAAGGTGGAGCAGGCCTTTGAGTTGAGCGACGCCTCCGCTGAGCGCAGCGCGGGTGGCTGCACCGTGCACCTGAACAAAGAGCCCATCATCGAGTACATCACCAGCAACATCACGATGTTGAGGTGGATGATTGCCGAGGGGTATTCCGACGTGCGTACCATCAACCGCCGCATCAAGGCGATGGAGGCCTGGCTGGCGGATCCGCAGCTGCTCAAGGGCGACGCGGATGCCGAATACGCGGCCGTCATCGAAATTGACCTGGCGGACATTCACGAACCTATCGTGGCCTGCCCGAACGATCCGGACGATGTCAAGACCCTCAGTGAAGTCGCCGGCGCCAAGATCGACGAAGTGTTCATTGGCTCCTGCATGACCAATATCGGCCACTTCCGCGCAGCGTCCAAGTTGCTGGAAAACAAACGCGATATTCCGGTCAAGCTGTGGATGGCACCACCGACCAAGATGGACGCCAAGCAACTCAGCGAAGAGGGTCATTACGGCGTGCTGGGCGCCGCCGGTGCGCGCATGGAAATGCCCGGCTGCAGCCTGTGCATGGGCAACCAGGCACAGGTGAAAGAGGGTGCCACCGTGTTCTCCACTTCCACGCGCAATTTCCCCAATCGCCTGGGCAAGAACAGCAACGTCTACCTGGGTAGCGCCGAACTGGCGACCATCTGTTCCAAGCTGGGGCGCATCCCCACCAAAGCAGAGTACATGGCTGACATGGGCGTGCTGACAGCGGCCAGCGACAAGGTCTACCAGTACCTGAATTTTGACAAGGTGCAGGACTACACGGATGCCGCCGCTTCCGTCAAGGAAGGTGCTGCGGCTTAACAGGTCACGGTCCCGCGAAGCCCCGGTTCCGGCCGGGGTGCGGCTTCTTTCAAGCGCTCCACAACCCAGGTTGCGGGGCGCTTTTTCGTATCCGGCAGGGATCACGGGTGCTGGATAATTGATGCCATGAACGCGTTCCAAGCTATCCCCCTGTCGTTGCAGACGGTCCTGTTGCTGGTCGGCAGCAATGTCTTCATGACCTTTGCCTGGTACGGTCACTTGAAGAACCTGGCCACCGCGCCTTGGTACATCGCGGCACTCGTGAGCTGGGGCATTGCGCTGTTTGAGTATGGGTTGCAGGTACCGGCCAACCGCATTGGTTATCAGCAAGCCGGTTTCAGCGTGGGCCAGCTCAAGATCATGCAAGAGGTCATCACGCTGGCGGTGTTTGTGCCGTTTTCCCTGCTGTATCTCAAGGAGCCGTTCAAGCTCGACTACCTGTGGGCGGCGCTGTGCATGGTGGGCGCGGTTTTTTTCATCTTTCGCGGCGCCTGAACAATGGCGCTTCCCGAGGGGACTGTCGGCGTGAGAGCGACGGTTACACTTTAAATCGTGATCGAATCGTTATCTGACTGACCAATTTTCCCTGGAGTGAGCGATGCTGTTTGCCAAGTTGCTGCCGCGTGAAGGCAATTTTTTTGACATGTTCAACCAGCACGCCGACCGGATTGTCGAGGCGGCCCATGCGTTTTCCCAGCTGGTGGCCAACTACAGTGACGTGCCGCTGCGCCAAAAATACAACCAGGACGTGGACAACGCCGAGCGCGCGGCCGACCGCGTGACGCACGAGGTCAACAAGGCCATTCACAAGACCTTCATCACGCCGATTGACCGTGAGCAGATTCATGCGCTGATCAACACCATGGACGATATCGCCGACCTGATTCAGGACTCGGCCGAGACCATGGCGCTGTATGACGTGCACCATATGACCGACGAGATCGTGCGCCTGACCGACGTCAGCGTGAAATGCTGCGAACGCGTGCGCGAAGCCGTCAATATGTTGGCCAAAATTGCCGATCCGGCCACAGCGGAGGCGGCCCTGAAGACCTGTGAAGAGATTGACCAGCTTGAGTCGGACGCCGACCGCATCATGCGCAGCGCCATGAGCAAGCTCTTTCGGGAAGAGCCGGACGTGCGGGAAGTGATCAAACTCAAGGCGATCTACGAATTGCTGGAGACCATCACCGACAAGTGCGAAGACGTCGCGAATGTCATCGAGGGCATCGTCCTCGAGAATTCCTGAAGCTGAGCGGTCATGACATCGGTTCAAGTGGGGCTGTGGGTGGTGGTACTGCTGGTGGTGTTGGCGCTGGCGTTCGATTTCATGAACGGGTTTCATGACGCCGCCAACTCGATTGCCACCGTGGTCTCCACCGGTGTGCTCAAGCCGGGGCAAGCGGTGCTTTTTGCTGCGATTTTCAATTTTATTGCGATTTTTATTTTCCAATTCAGTGTGGCGGCCACCATCGGCAAAGGGCTGGCCCAGCCTGGCGTGGTGGACGTGCACGTCGTTTTTGGTGCGCTGGTAGGCGCCATCAGCTGGAATTTCATTACCTGGTATTACGGCATTCCCAGCAGCTCGTCACATGCACTGATTGGTGGCATTGTCGGTGCCGTGATGTTCAAGGCCGGCACTTCAGCACTGGTGTTTGCCGGCCTGATGAAGACGGTGGTGTTCATCTTTGTGTCGCCCTTGATGGGATTCCTGCTGGGCTCCCTGATGCTGATCGCGGTGTCCTGGGCTTTCCGGCGCAGCACACCCAGTCGGGTAGACCGCTGGTTTCGACGGACGCAGCTGGTGTCGGCCGGTGCGTACAGCCTGGGCCACGGTGGCAACGATGCGCAGAAGACAATCGGGATTGTCTGGATGTTGCTCATCGCCACTGGCTACACCGCGGTTGGAGATTCATCGCCACCGACCTGGGTGGTGGTGAGTTGCTACACCGCCATCTCACTGGGCACCTTGTTTGGCGGCTGGCGCATTGTCAAGACCATGGGGCAACGGCTCACCAAGCTCAAGCCGGTGCATGGGTTTTGTGCTGAAACCGGGGGGGCCATCACGCTCTTCACGGCTGCCGCGCTGGGCATTCCGGTCTCGACCACGCACACCATCACCGGGGCGATCATGGGGGTCGGGGCCACCCAGCGCGCCAGTGCGGTGCGCTGGGGTGTGGCAGGCAACATCATCTGGGCCTGGATTCTCACGATTCCGGCCAGTGCGTTCATCGCCGCGATTGCCTACTGGTTCAGTCGGCAGATTTTTTAATGCTATATAAAATATAGCGAACAACGTCCATCTAGCGAGGGCTAGAGGTCGATTTCATTGTGAAATCTTACGCGCTTCCTCGATCTGGTACT
>DAITMI010000042.1:0-24275 GCA_036835225.1 Rhodoferax sp.
CAACATCCGCAAACTCAACTTCAGCGCCGTCGCGCAGGCGCAGCGCGTCCAGCACCGCTTGGCCGGCCGGGTCTTGCACCAAGCCCGGCCATTGCCCGGCGCTGTGTAGCGCCGCGCGCAGATCAGCCAGCCAGCGCGTCAGCGGCCGCCGGGACTGCAGGGTGTCGCGCAATGCTTGCACCTGCGGCGCCATCGCGTCCGTCACGGGCACCGCGCGCCAATCGCGCACACCCAGCCGCCGCCAACTCACCTCGGCCTGCATCACGGCCTGCCGGTCGAATGCCGGTGCATTTTTGAGCCAGTCCAGCACCACATCGGTGGAGGCGTCCCACACCTGCGCGCGCAGCAGGCTCATCAGCGACGCGGCCGCGCGCGTGGTGGACAGTTTCCAGCCGGTCTCGTCACGCACCGCCACACCCCGCTCGCCCAGCATGGCGCGCACCCGGCGCGTCAGCACCCGGTCTTGCGCCACCAGCGCCACCGGGCTGCGCCCGGCCGCCAGATGCGCCAGCACGCAAGCGGCGGCGCGATGCGCCTCGTCTTCGGCATCCTGCGCGGCGTGCAGGGCCACCGTGCCAGCGTCGCGCTTCAAATCCACGTTCAGCGGCAGTGCGAGCGCGTGCTCCCCCAGGGTCTGCTGCAAGGCCTGCGCCATGGGCTCGGCCTGGAAACCTTCCAGCAACACCAGCAACTCCGGCGCGGCAGAAAAAATTGGATCAGACGGATAACTCGAATTGGCCGCCCACGCCAGTGCGATGCGAGCCGTCGCGGCCTCGAACGCCAACACCGGGGACTCCATCCCCGTGTCAAGCAGGGCGGCCAGCTCTGTGCCCCACTGCGCGCGCGCCAAGGGCGGCACGGCCGCGGCGAACCGGGCCAAACTCCAGGCGGCCTCCATCAGGCGTGCGCTGAGCACCTGCTGATGCGCGGCCAGGCCGGCACGCGACAACAAGGAAGCGGCCGTCAGCACGTCGCGCGCGGCGTCCAGCCGTAGATCGTCGCCCGCGGGCGCAACGCCGCCCAAGCTGCGGGTCCAGTTCATGCTGGTCTCAAAACGAGGCAAAAAATGCGCTGCGCCCTGGCCATCGTCATGCCCCCTGAGCCAGGCGCTGCGCGCTTCCTGCATCAGTTGGGCATAGGGCACCAGCACCACGGTGCGCGACGGATGCACCTGCCGGCGGATCATCTCGGCACGGATCTGAGCCATGACGCTGTCCCACGCCCGGTCGGCATGATGTTTTGTTGCTATTTCAGCCATAGGAAGCGGGCAATCGGTGGAGGGGCTTGGTTTCTGTCACAATTTCCCCACTTTACCTGTTACCGATCATCAGGCTGCAACTTTGCGAGACAGACCGCCGTGATGCGAAGCGAAGCAGCTCTGTCCTCAACTAATTAAGGAGAAACCATGGCCAGCGAACTTATCAAACATGTGTCCGACGCGTCTTTCGACGCCGATGTCATGCAATCCACCCTGCCCGTGCTGGTGGACTACTGGGCCGAGTGGTGCGGCCCCTGCAAGATGATCGCGCCCATTCTGGACGAAGTGTCCACCGCTTATGAAGGCAAACTGCAAATCGCCAAGATGAACGTGGACGAAAACCGCGACATCCCGGCCAAATTCGGTATCCGTGGCATTCCCACGCTGATGCTGTTCAAGGGTGGCCAACTGGCTGCCACCAAGGTCGGCGCCATGAGCAAGGCCCAGATGACCGCCTTTATCGATCAGCAACTGGCCTGATCGGCCGGGGCCATACCGGGCTTGGCCCGGTATGCATGCCTCACTTTCGCGCTTGGGTAAATGCCGGGTCCAGCCCGGCAGCACATTTCGTCAAATTTTCCTGTCATAATCTTCCCAGTTCGCCAACTCCCATCCCGAGTTGGTTCGAGTTCCCGGTTTAAAAACCTGGCGTTTGAGGCTAGCGATCCGCCTCACCCAAACCTCCCCCTGCATTTCGTTCAACCACCCAACTGGGTCATTCCATGCACTTAAACGAACTCAAGGCACTGCACGTGTCGGAAGTCCTCAAGCAAGCCGAAGAACTTGAGATTGAAAACACTGGCCGCATGCGCAAGCAGGAGCTGATGTTCGCCATCATCAAGAAACGGGCGCGCACTGGCGAGCAAATCATCGCCGATGGCGTGCTGGAAATTCTGCCCGACGGTTTCGGCTTCCTGCGCAGCCCGGACACCAGCTACACCGCCAGCACCGACGACATCTACATCAGCCCCAGCCAGGTACGCCGCTTCAACCTGCACACCGGCGACATGATCGAAGGCGAAGTGCGCACCCCCAAAGATGGTGAGCGATACTTTGCCCTGAACAAGCTGGACAAGGTCAACGGCGGCGGGCCGGAAGAGAACAAACACAAGGTGATGTTCGAGAATCTGACGCCGCTGTTCCCCAAGGTGCAGATGAAGCTCGAACAGGACATCAAGACCGACGAGAACATCACCGGGCGCATCATCGACATCATCGCCCCGATCGGTAAAGGCCAGCGCGCCCTGCTGGTGGCGCCACCGAAGAGCGGCAAGACCGTGATGATGCAGCACATTGCCCACGCCATCAGCGCCAACTACCCGGACATCCACATGATGGTGCTGCTGGTGGACGAGCGGCCCGAAGAAGTGACTGAAATGCAGCGCACCGTCAAGGGCGAGGTGATTGCCTCCACCTTTGACGAGCCCGCTGCCCGTCACGTGCACGTCGCCGAGATGGTGATCGAGCGCGCCAAGCGCCTGGTTGAGCTGAAAAAGGACGTGGTGATCCTGCTGGACTCCATCACGCGCCTGGCGCGTGCTTACAACAACGTCGTGCCCTCCAGCGGCAAGGTGTTGACCGGTGGTGTGGACTCCAATGCGTTGCAGCGCCCCAAGCGTTTCCTGGGTGCGGCGCGCAATGTGGAAGAAGGCGGCTCGCTGACCATCATCGCCACCGCACTGATCGACACCGGCAGCCGCATGGACGAAGTTATTTTTGAAGAGTTCAAGGGCACCGGCAACAGTGAGATCCACCTGGATCGACGCCTGTACGAGAAGCGCGTGTTCCCGTCGATCCAGCTCAACCGCAGTGGCACCCGTCGCGAAGAACTGCTGCTGGCCCCGGAGATTCTGCAAAAAACCCGCATCCTGCGCCAGTTTCTGTACAACATGGATGAAATTGAATCCATGGAGATGGTGCTCAAGCAAATGCGCGCCACCAAGAACAACAGCGAGTTCTTTGACATGATGCGCCGGGGCGGCTAGGCTATAATTTACGGTTTTACGCGACAAGTACGTCGGGCTTTGAATTGCGCAATGGTTTGCACAAGGGCTTGGCGCGGCTAGCGCAACTGATGGAGAAGATATGAAAGAAGGCATTCACCCCAATTACCGCGAAGTTTGTTTCGTGGACCTGTCCAATGGCTTCAAATTCGTGACGCGCTCTTGCGCCAACACCAAAGAGATGACCAAGATGGAAGATGGCCGCGAACTGCCGCTGTACAAACTGGATACCTCCAGCGAGTCCCATCCTTTCTACACGGGCACACAAAAATCCGTGGACAACATGGGTGGCCGCGTCGAGCGCTTCCGCAACCGTTTTGGCAAGACCAAAGCCGCCGAAGCAGAAGCACCAGCAGCCGCCGAATAAACTGGCAAACGCTTCTTGTCTAAAGGGCAGCCCGGGTTACCGCGCTGCCTTTTTTCATACCGATTTAATGGCGCAGTCATTTTCCGACATACCATTTCTCCCCCGCATCAACGCGTGAATCAACCCACCCCCGCCATCGTTGCCCAAGGTGCCGTGCACCGCTTGCCGCGCACCGCGCTGCTGCTGCTCTGCATCGCGTACGTGCTGGCAGGCTTCCTTGGCCGCGAGCCCTGGAGAAGTGCCGACATGACGGCTCTTGGCTACATGGCCGAACTGGCGCGTGGCGGCACAGCGTGGTTCACGCCACAGCTGATGGGTTTGCCACCCGAGGTGGATGCACTGCTTCCCTACTGGCTCGGCGCCTGGGCCATGCAGCTCGCCCCGGCGTGGATCGCGCCCGACCTCGCCGCGCGCATCCCTTTTGCTTGGCTGCTGATACTCGCCCTGTTTGCCACTTGGTATGGCACCTACTACCTGGCGCGCAGCCCCGAGGCGCAACCCGTGGTGTTTGCCTTCGGCGGGGAGGCCTTGCCGACCGACTATGCACGCGCCATGGCCGACGGCGGCTTGTTGGCATTTATTGCCTGCCTGGGTCTGGCCCAGCTATCACACGAAACCACGCCGGCGCTGGCCCAGCTCTGTTTTACGGCCCTGTCTTTTTATGCGCTTGCCGCGCTGCCCTACCGCACCGTGATACCCGCCATCGGCGGTGTGCTGGGGCTGGTGGGACTGGCCTTGTCTGGCGCACCGGCTGTTGCCGCCCTGTTCGGTACCGGCAGCGCCGTGATTCACCTGCTGGATCGCTCGCCTGGGCCGGACGCCACGCGCCACAAAATTTTATGGGCAGGGGGGGGTATTGCACTCCTGACCGTGCTGGTGGCGCTACTGGCCACCTGGCTGGATTTGTGGCGCTGGCGCATCGAGCTGCCCGAGGCCAGTTGGGCTGAGTGGCGCAGCCTGGGACGCCTGCTGTTGTGGTTTACCTGGCCCGCCTGGCCGCTGGCGCTGTGGACCTTGTGGCGTTGGCGTCGCCAGTTGATTCGTGGCGGGTCCCCCAGCCGGCATCTGGCACTGCCACTGTGGTTCGCAGGCGTTGCCGTGGGCGCCACACTGACCACTGCATCGGCTGATCGGTCCTTGCTGCTGGCCCTGCCCGCGCTGGCGGCACTGGCGGCCTTTGCGCTGCCGACGCTGCGGCGCAGCGTGGCAGCACTGATTGACTGGTTCACCCTGATATTTTTCTCGGGCTGCGCCTTTACCATCTGGGTCGTCTGGATCGCCATGCAAACAGGCGTACCCGCACAACCCGCTGCCAACGTGGCACGACTGGCGCCAGGATTTCAACACAGCTTCTCTTTTGCTCCATTTTTGATAGCTATTAGCGCAACCCTGGCGTGGGCCTGGCTGGTAAAATGGCGCGTCGGTCGGCACCGCGCCGCGATTTGGAAAAGCCTGGTGCTGCCGGCCGGCGGGGCCACTCTGTGCTGGCTGCTGCTCATGACTTTGTGGCTGCCACTGCTTGATTTCGCCCGCAGCTACGCCCCTCTGGTGCATCGCGCCAGCGTCGTGCTGCAGCAACCGGCCTGCGTTGAGGCCCATGGTCTGAGTCGGAGCCAGATCGCCGCCTTTCAGTTCTATGGCCATCTGCTGATGAAGCCAATGGGCTCACAAGCGAGTTGCACCTGGCTGATCGTGGACAAGGATGCCTTGACAACGCCGTCAGCAAACCTTGACCTGGCGCACTGGACCTTGCACAGCACCATGCTCCACCCATCCGATCGGGATGAG
The DNA here is from genome assembly GCA_036835225.1 of Rhodoferax sp. GTDB lineage: Bacteria > Pseudomonadota > Gammaproteobacteria > Burkholderiales > Burkholderiaceae_C > Rhodoferax. Next base: position 5,417 of record DAITMI010000042.1, read on the forward strand.
GACGTACTGATCTACAAGCGCACGACCCAGCCGGGGTCCTGACACCTTGTCCGAGCTGAAAATCATCTCCCGGCACGCGGCCACCGTGCTGGTGGGGCAACTGGCGGTCATGGCTTTTGGCGTGACCGATACCATCGTCGCAGGGCGCTATTCGGACAGCTCGCTGGCCGCCCTCTCGGTTGGGTCGGCGGTTTATATCAGCGTGTACGTGGCCTTGATGGGCGTGCTGCAGGCGCTACTGCCGGTCTGGGCCGAGTTGCAGGGTGCACAGCGACACCGGCAACTTGGGCGCTCCCTGCGGCAGGCGCTCTATCTGTGTGGCGTCACCATGCTGGTGGGCATGGCGGTGTTGCTGGCGCCGGGTACGCTGCTGCGATTGACCGAAGTGCCGGTGGCGTTGCGGGGCGAAGTGGAGCACTATTTGGCCGTGCTGGCGCTTGCCCTGCCGCCCTCCCTGCTGTTTCGCATGTACAGCACCCTCAATCAAAGCCTGGGCCGACCGCAGCTGGTGACCTGGTTGCAGATTGGCTCGCTCTTCATCAAGGTGCCCCTTTCCATCTGGTTTGCCTTTGGCGGATTGGGACTGGAACCGCAGGGTGCGGTGGGCTGCGCCTGGGCCACCCTGGTCGTGAACTACGCCATGCTGGGTGTGGCTCTATGGCTGCTGCGAACCCAGGATCTATACCAGCCCTATGTCATCTGGCGGTCGCTGGAGCGTCCGAACTGGAAAGTAATCGCCACCTTTGCCCGGCTGGGCATACCAGGCGGTCTGGCCATCTTGGTGGAGGTGACATCCTTCACGCTCATGGCCTTGTTCATTGCGCGCATGGGAACCGTGGCAGCTGCCAGTCATCAGATTGCCGCCAACATCACAGCCGTGCTGTATATGGTGCCGCTGTCCATCGCGATCGCCGCGAGTTCACGGGTGAGCTACTGGCTGGGCGCGGGCAGCAAAGACAAGGCGCGGGCCGTGATTCGCACCGGTTTGATGATGACTGTGTCCGCCGCGCTGCTGCTGTCGACGACGCTCTTTCTTGCCCGCACGGTACTGGCCGCGGTCTATGCACGCAGCCCGGACGTCGTGGCCATGGCCGTGACGCTACTGGGCTGGGTGGCGCTGTATCACTTGGCCGACGCCCTGCAGGCGGTTTGCGTATTTCTTTTGCGCTGCTTTGGCGTCGCCATCGCGCCCTTGGCTGTGTATTGCGTGTTGTTGTGGGGCATGGGCCTGACCGGCGGCTACCTGCTGGCCTACCGGGGCCTGGGGGCCTGGCAGGCCCTGCACACACCGGCCGCATTCTGGGCCACGGGTGCGGCAGCGCTGGGCTTGACCGCGCTCATTTTTACTTTCCTTCTGTGGCGGGCAACCAAGCAGAAGCGCTAAGCTGACTCGCAGGCATCGTGTCCGGGCGAGGCCTGACGCGGCTGATCGGAAAGATGAGGGTGAAAGTGGAGCCTTTGCCAGGCGTGCTTTCAATTTTCAACTCGGCACCATGGCGCTGTGCCACATGCTTGACGATGGCCAAACCGAGACCGGTACCGCCAGTGTCCCTTGAACGGCTGCGGTCAACCCGGTAAAAGCGCTCCGTCAAGCGCGGGATATGTTCAGGGGCAATGCCGGGACCCGTGTCCGACACCGAAAATTCGGCCCGGCCGTCGGGCAACAAAAGCGCTCGTACATGAACTTCACCCCCGGGCGGCGTGTAACGAATGGCATTGCTCACCAGATTGCTCATCGCACTGTGCAACTCATTGGAGGCACCGGCAATTTCACCCTCCAGCAAGGAATCAAATACAAGGTGATGCAAACGGTCAGATGACGGGTTCAACACCGCAGACAACGCCCGCCCTTCCTGCTCAAGCTGCCGCATGAATGCCGGCATGGGCATCCAGTCCGAACCGCCGGGCGGTGGGCTGCCCTCTAGGCGCGAGAGTGTGAGAAGATCATTGACGAGTGTCTGCATGCGGTCCGCCTGCTGGGCCATCAAGGTCAAATAACGCTCGCGCTCCTGATCCGTCAGGGGCAGAGCCTGCAGGGTTTCCACAAAGCCGGCCAGCACCGTCAGCGGCGTACGTATTTCATGGGATACATTGGCAACAAAATCACGGCGCATGGCTTCGGCCTGCTCCAGTGCGGTGACATCGCGTGACAGCAACAGCAACCTGCCCTCGCCATACGGGTGTAAATGAACTGACAGCTTGACCGGCCTAGCGGGCGTGCTCTCTCGCCCCGGCATGACGAGTTCACTCCGATAATCATGCCTTGAGAAATAGCTGGCAAAACCGGGATCCCGAACCAGATTACCAAAATGCTGGAGCATGTCCCGCTGCGCATCCAGGCCGAAATGGGTGGCGGCCATCTGGTTGAACCACTCAATCTGCCCCTGCGAATCCAGCAGCACCACGCCATTCGGTGAGGCCTGAAACGCCGCCAAAAAATCCTGCAACCGATTCTGGCTTTCGCGCGTCATTTGTTCCCTGGCCCGAATCAGGCGCCGGGCACGGTCAGACACTTCGCCCCACAAGCCGGCGCCCATGGCCACATCGGACGCATCTCCCACCCGCAACCAGCGCAACAAGCGCACGCCGCGGGACAGATCGATCAGGAACCAACCTAACCCACCCAGCACAATACCGATGACGACACCCACCAGCGCGCTGATCCCAGCATGCGTGGACGACGCTGCGTACCAGCCCGCGAGTCCACCGGCAAGCTGAAGCGCAATAAAAGAAATCAACCGCCAGAACATGATCAGGTCAATACTGCCGAGAAACGGCAGAAAATGCCATTTTTGGAATCAAACGTTGACCTGCGAAGGCGCGGCCAGTGCCGATTGAGCCGTCAGGCGATAGCCTGCGCCTCGCACTGTTTCTATCATTTGGCCCGCGTTGGCGCCCAATGCTTCCCGCAAACGCTTGACATGAACGTCAACCGTGCGCTCTTCAATGAACACATGGTCGCCCCAGACCTTGTCCAGCAACTGCGAGCGGCTATGCACACGCTCGGCATGATTCATCAGGTAATGCAGCAACTTGAACTCGGTCGGGCCGAGTTTGAGCATCTGATCGTTGAACGACACGCGGTAAGTTGACGCATCGAGCACCAGCGCGCCGATTGAAACCACACCACCGACCTGCTCGGGTGCACGCCGGCGCAGGACAGCACGCACCCTAGCCAGCAGCTCCTTGGTAGAAAACGGTTTGACGATGTAGTCGTCAGCACCGGCATCCAGACCTGCTACCCGATCCATTTCATCGCCACGGGCGGTCAGCATGATGATGGGAACGCCCTTGGTACGGGAGTTCGAACGCCACCGTTTGGCCAGCGACAAGCCGCTCTCACCGGGCAGCATCCAGTCCAGCAGTATCACGTCCGGCAACACCGCATCCAGCTCGCGCTGCGCCGATGCACTGTCCATGGCCCACGTCGGCTGAAACCCGTTGTGGCGCAGGTTCACCGCAATGAGCTCGGCAATGGCTGGCTCATCTTCGACAATCAGGACGCCGGGCCGGTGTCTCATCTCAGCACCGATTCAATTTGTTCCATCGAAGTGTGGCGGATGTCGGCGCCCTTGACCACATAAATGATGAACTCGGCAATGTTTTTGGCGTGGTCACCAATCCGTTCAATGGCCTTCGCCAGGAAGAGCAAGTCAAGACTCGGCGAAATCATGCGCGGATCTTCCATCATGTAGGTAATCAATTTACGAACAAAGCCATCAAACTCTTTGTCAATCAGATCATCTTCTTTCAGGATAGACACTGCTGCCGCCGTATCCAGGCGCGCAAAAGCGTCAAGCGCCTTTCGCAGCAAACCCGAGGCCATATCGGCCGCCACTCGCAATTCCAGCGACGGCAGCGAGCGGGGCGCACCGCTTTGGATGATGGAACGCACCATGCGCGCAATCTTCTCCGCCTCGTCACCGACCCGCTCCAGATTAGCCGTGGTTTTTGAAATGGCAATCAACAAGCGAAGATCTCGTGCGGTTGGCTGGCGGCGCGCAATGATGCTGGACAGTTCACGGTCGATATCAACCTCCATTGCGTTCACACGGGCCTCGGTGGCCGTGACTTCGTTCGCCACCTCGACGCTGAACTGGGACAGGGCATAAATTGCTTGCCGAATCTGCGACTCAACCAGCCCCCCGAGCTCCATGACCCGGGTCGAGACCGCACTAAGTTCGCTGTCAAACTGGGTAGATATATGTTTTTCAGGCATGTCGTCTCCTCTTGAATAGTGGGGGGACAGAGCTGGCTCGCTTCGCGTAGCTGCGGTCTGTCCCGCAAATTAACCGAACCTGCCGGTAATGTAGTCTTCTGTTTCCTTGCGGGTGGGCTTGAAAAACATCTGTTCGGTCGAGCCAAACTCCATCAAGTCCCCAAGGTACATGTAGGCGGTGTAATCACTGCAGCGCGCCGCCTGCTGCATATTGTGGGTGACGATGACCACCGTGTAGTCACTCTTGAGTTCAGTGATCAACTCCTCGATTTTGGCGGTGGAGATGGGGTCAAGCGCCGAGCAGGGCTCGTCGAGCAGCAGAACCTCCGGCTTGATGGCAATGCCGCGCGCAATGCAAAGGCGCTGTTGCTGTCCTCCCGAGAGGCTGGAGCCACTCTGGTTCAACTTGTCTTTCACCTCGGTCCACAAGGCCGCTTTGCGCAAGGCCCACTCGACGCGCTCTTCCATGTCGGTGGTATTGAGCGAGTCGAACAGTTTGACGCCAAAAGCAATGTTGTCAAAGATTGACATGGGAAACGGCGTTGGCTTCTGGAAGACCATGCCCACCTTGGCACGCAACAGGGCGACATCTTTTTTGCTGGTCAGCAAATTTTCACCATCCAGCACAATTTCGCCTTCAGCTCGCTGCTCCGGATACAACTCGAACATACGATTGAAAACGCGCAACAAGGTTGATTTTCCACAGCCGGACGGGCCAATAAAAGCCGTCACTTTATGCTCCGGAATTTCCAGGTTGATGTCTTTGAGTGCGTGGAACTTGCCGTAATAGAAATCAAGATTCTTGACAGAAATCTTTGACTTCTCACTCGTCGTAAAAGCAGCATTCATCTTTAGCCTTTTCTCGTATCTTTGGCAGCGATTCGCTCAGATTTTGCTTCGGGTCAAAACCCTGGCCAAAATGTTAAGCGCCAGAACCGCTAACGTTATGATGAACACACCAGCCCAAGCCAGCTTTTGCCAGTTCTCATAGGGACTCATGGCGAACTTGAAAATCGTGACTGGCAGACTGGCCATCGGCTCACTCAGGCTGGAGGTCCAGAACTGATTGCTCAGTGCAGTGAACAGCAAAGGAGCGGTCTCGCCCGCAATGCGGGCCACTGCCAGCAAAACGCCGGTGACCACACCCGATCTGGCAGCCCGCAACGTGATACTCAAAACGACTTTCCATTTCGGCGCACCCAGCGCATAGGCCGCCTCACGCAAACCGGGCGGCACCAATTGAAGCATGTTTTCAGTGGTGCGAATCACCACCGGGATAACGATCAGGGCCAGTGCCATGACACCGGCGTAGCCAGAGAATGATTTGAAGCGCGTCACAATGACGGCATACACAAACAGTCCAATCACGATGGATGGGGCCGACAGCAAAATGTCGTTGACAAAGCGCGTCACTTGCGCAAGCCAGCCCTTGGTATCGAACTCGGCCAAGTAAATACCGGCCATGACGCCGATGGGCGTTCCTACAAAGGTTGCCAGCAACACCATCAAAAACGACCCGTACATGGCATTGGCCAGACCACCGGGGTCGTTGGGTGGCGGCGTCATCTGGGTCAAGGTATCAAATGTGAGTCCATCTATCCCCAGACGAATGGTTTCGAACAAAATCCAGAACAACCAGAACAAGCCAAAAGCCATGGCCATCAACGACAGCATCAACGCAATGCGATTGACGAACTTGCGCTGCGCATACCGGGCCAGGCGCGCCTGCTCCAAAGCTGCCGACTGCAACAGCAGTTCGCCGGTCGTCATGACTTGGCTCCTTCGTTCTTTTTGAGTTGTGACAGCAATATTTTCGACAGGGTCAATACCACAAAGGTGATGAAAAACAGCACCAAGCCGAGGTACATCAGCGCCGCCTGGTGCAAGCCTTCACCGGCTTCTGCGAACTCATTGGCGAGAGCGGAAGTGATGCTGTTGGCCGCCTGGAACAGACTCAGCGAATCCAGTTGATTGAAGTTGCCGATGACGAAAGTGACTGCCATGGTCTCACCGATGGCACGACCCAACCCCAGCATGATGCCACCGATCACCCCCGCCTTGGTGTAAGGCAGCACCACTTTGGATACCACTTCCCACGTGGTTGCTCCGAGCCCGTAGGCCGATTCCTTGAGGAGGGTCGGCGTTACCTCAAACACGTCACGCATGACCGCCGCGATGAACGGAATGATCATGATCGCCAGAATAATGCCTGCCGACAAAATGCCAATGCCCACCGGCGGACCAGAAAAAAAGGCACCCATGTAAGGCACGCCAGCAAACTGGGCCTGCAAGGGCTGCTGCACATAGGTGGCCAACAGGGGGCCAAAAACCAGCAAGCCCCACATGCCATACACAATGGAGGGGATTGCCGCCAGCAATTCAATGGCCGTGCCCAGCGGGCGTTTGAGCCAGGCGGGTGAGAGCTCTGTCAAAAACAAAGCGATGCCGAAACTTACCGGTACCGCGATCAGCAGCGCAATGAGCGAAGTCATCAAGGTACCGTAGATCATGACCAGGCCACCGAATTCTTCCTTGACCGGATCCCAGGTCGTGCTGGCGAGGAAGCCAAGACCGTACTTGCTGATGGCAGGCCAGGCGCTGACCGTCAGCGAAACCAAAATGGCAACAAGCATGCCTAATGTAAACAGGGCCGCGCCTTTGGCCAACCAGCCAAAGACACGGTCGGCCACGGGACCCGACCGGGCCGCCTTTACCGGGGGAGGATTGGTCATGACACTTCCGGAAGATTTTGCAGACTGATTAAAAGGCATCTCTCTAGCCGGAAGTGTAGTTGACACGCGCTTACTCCATTGACCCGGATTTTCTCAGAAACAAACGGCTTACTTCAAAGCTACCGGCTTACCCGATGTATCTTTGACTTGGCCCCAAGCTTTTTCAATCGCGCCTACCACGCTGTCGGGCATAGGAACGTAGTCCAGATCAGCCGCGATCTTGTCACCGCTCTTGAAGGCCCAAGTGAAGAACTTGAAGGTTTCAGTCGCATTGGCGGGTTTGTCCTGCTTGAGATGCATCAAGATGAACGTTGCCGTCGTAATGGGCCATGCGTTTTTGCCAGGCTGGTCGGTGATGAGCTGATAAAAAGACTTGTTCCAGTCTGCACCAGCGGCCGCAGCTTTGAACGTCTCGTCGTCAGGTGCCACAAACACGCCGTCCCTGTTCTTCATCAACGTGTAAGTCATCTTGTTTTGTTTGACATACGAGTACTCGACATAGCCAATCGAGTTCGGCAAACGGTTGACGAATGCAGCCACGCCTTCATTGCCCTTGCCACCAGCACCCACAGGCCAGTTCACAGCCGTGCCCTCACCTACCTTGGTCTTCCACTCCGGGTGAACGCGGCTCAGATAGTTGGTGAAATTGAATGTTGTCCCAGACCCATCAGCCCGACGAACGGGAGCAATCGCGGCATCCGGCAAAGCCAGGCCGGGGTTCAGCGCTTTGATGGCGGCGTCATTCCAGTTGGTGATCTTGCCGAGGTAAATATCACCCAACACTTGGCCGTCAAGCTTCATTTGACCCGGGGCAATGCCCTTGATGTTGATCACCGGCACGGTGCCGCCAATCACCGTGGGGAACTGCATCTGGCCTTTCTTGGCCAACACTTCATCGGTCTGAGGCATGTCGGATGCACCAAAATCAACAGTCTTTGAATCAATCTGCTTGATACCGGCACCGGAGCCGACTGACTGGTAGTTGATCTTGACGCCAGTGGCTTTGTGGTAATCGGCAGCCCATTTGGCATACACAGGCGCCGGAAAACTCGCGCCTGCACCGGTGATTTCCTGGGCAGCTGCCAGGCTGACGTATGACATGGCCGCAACCCCCGCCAAGCTGATCAGGGAAATTTTGAAACTGGTTTTCATCGGAATACCTTTTAGGTTAAATGAATGATGAGGTCTAGAGGACAGCGCAAATATAAGAAGTTTATGTGACAGTGATGTGACACGTCAAAGTCTTGGCTGGACTCAGCTCAGGGAAAAATGCCTGACGCATTCGCCCCGGTTGGGTTTAACACAACTCAAAGCTATTGATGCCTTTGCCCATCCATGGCCGCACGCAGTTGTGGCAGCAATGCCTGCATGGCTACCCGCCCCGCTTGAATGGCGCGGCGCCGGGCAGCAAAATCCGAACTCGCGACACCGACAAGTGAGGGACGCACCACCACATCGGCATCATGCAGCTCAAAGCGATTGATGCTTTTGCCCATGATGGAAAAAGTTTGCAGCAATATTTGCAGGGTGTCGCCGGCGGCGTTGCCTTCCGGCGCGCTAGAGATATCTACGGCAATGATCAGTTCCGCCCCCATCTGACGGGCGTATCGCACCGGCACCGGTGATACCAGACCGCCGTCCACATACTCGCGACCAGCTATTTTGACGGGCTGAAACAAGGCCGGCACGGCACTCGAAGCACGCACCGCTGTCGCCGTGTCCCCGCGTTGAAACAACACGCCCTGGCCGCTGTTGAGGTCGGTCGCCACAATACCCAATGGCAAAAGCATGTTTTCAATCAATCGCCCCTGGACTTGCGCACTCACGTAGCGCGCCAACGCTTCGCCGCGCAACATGCCACGACTGAAGATAGGCAAGGTCCAGTCGGCAAAAGTGGCCTCTTCCATGGTGTCGGCGACTTGCTGCAACTGAGTCCCAGTCTTGCCACTGGCGTAGAAGGCAGCCACAAGACTTCCGGCAGAGGTACCCACGACCAGGCTGGGACGCACACCCGCCTCTTCCAACACCTGAATAACCCCAACATGTGCAAAACCCCGGGCAGCGCCACCGCCCAGGACCAAACCTATTTTGGGTGGTTTTTTAGGTACGGCTTGAACGACAGGAGGCGCATCCGGTGGTGTCTTTGGCACCGGCACGGAGGCACACCCCAGCAGACACAGCGCCGCCAGCGTCATGGACACGCGCCTCGAATTCAAATTTACAAAAGACATCTAATAAGAATGATTCGCGTTTGTGTTAATATAAAAGCACTACTTTTTGGAACGCATAAAACATGTTCAAGAAACACATCCCCACTGCATGCGCCATTTTGCTCGCCTGCACTGCCGCGCAAGCACAAGAGCAGATCCTGAACATCTACTCGGCCCGTCACTACCCGACCGACGAAGCGCTATACACCAACTTCACCAAAGCCACGAGCATCAAGATCAATCGGGTCGATGCGGATGATGCAGGTATTCTCGCCCGTCTCAAGGCAGAAGGGAGCGCATCGCCCGCCGACGTGATTCTGCTGGTGGACGCTGCGCGTTTGTGGAAAGGTGAAGTCGAAGGGCTATTCCAACCCGTGAAGTCCAAAGCGCTGATGGCGGCTATTCCCGCTCAACTGCGCGGCAAAGCCACTTCTGACGGTGCCTCACCATGGTTCGGTTTTTCAACCCGCGCCCGTGTCATTGTGTACAACAAGGTCAAAATCAAAAAAGACGATGTCGATACCTATGAAGAACTGGGCGACCCAAAGAACAGGGGCAAACTGTGCATTCGATCCGGCTCGCATCCCTACAACCTGTCGCTGTTTGGCGCCGTGCTGGAGCACCTCGGTGAGCAGAAAACTGAGGCCTGGCTCAAAGGCATGGTTGCCAACATGGCGCGCTCACCCAAGGGTGGCGACACCGACCAGATCAAGGGCGTCGCCGCTGGCGAATGCGGCATCGCCGTAACCAACACCTATTACCTGGCCCGCATCATGCGCTCGGACAAACCGGAGGACAAAGCCATCATGGACCGTGTCGGCGTGGTCTTCCCAAATCAGGCATCCTGGGGCACACATGTCAACATTGCCGGTGGTGCTGTGGCCAAAAATGCCAAGAACCCAACCAATGCCATCAAATTCCTGGAATATCTGGCCAGCGCACCAGCACAGAACCATTTCGCCAACGGCAATAACGAATGGCCGGTGGCCAAAGACTTGACAATCAACAACCCCGCCCTGCAGGCCATGAGCGGCGGCAGCTTCAAGAGCGAAACCATTCCTATCAGTGTGGTGGGGATGAATCAGGTCAAGGTTCAGCAAATGCTGGACCGCGTCGGCTTCAAGTAAAAAAGGATTTTGCCGTGAATCGGGCGCAGATGGTTTCCACCCGCGCCCGATTTTCGTCTTAGCCTGCGGTCGCCTCTTGCGCCTCGGGCTTGGGCTTGCCTTCCCGCTTGGGCAGAGGTTGAATATCCAGCAAGACTTCGGTCTTGCTTTCATCCTTGTCATCCAGATCGACCGTCAAGCGGCCACCATCAGTCAGGCGGCCGAAGAGTAATTCGTCGGCCAGCGCGCGGCGAATCGTGTCTTGAATCAAGCGCTGCATCGGGCGCGCACCCATGAGTGGATCGAAACCCTTCTTGGCTAAGTGTTTGCGCAGTTTGTCGGTGAAGGTGACATCCACCTTCTTGTCGGCCAACTGGGCCTCCAACTGCAACAAGAACTTGTCAACCACCCGCATGATGACGACTTCATCCAGCGCCTTGAAGCTGACAACAGCATCCAGCCGATTGCGGAATTCGGGTGTGAACAGGCGTTTGATGTCCGCCATCTCGTCACCGGCTTCGCGCACATTGGTGAATCCCATGACCGTCTTGTTCATGGCCTCGGCACCGGCGTTGGTCGTCATGATGATGATGACGTTGCGGAAGTCGGCCTTGCGTCCATTGTTGTCCGTCAAGGTCCCGTGATCCATCACCTGCAGCAACACGTTGAAAATATCCGGATGCGCTTTTTCGATTTCATCGAGCAGCAGCACACAGTGCGGCTTCTTGGTGACCGCTTCGGTGAGCAGCCCCCCTTGATCAAATCCCACGTAGCCCGGCGGCGCGCCAATCAGGCGGCTCACGGCATGGCGTTCCATGTACTCACTCATGTCAAAGCGAATGAGATCAATCCCCATGATGTAGGCCAGCTGTTTGGCCGCCTCGGTCTTGCCAACCCCGGTCGGGCCGCTGAACAGGAAAGAACCAATCGGCTTGTCGCCCTTGCCCAGACCCGAGCGCGCCATCTTCACGGCCGAGGCCAACATGTCAATCGCCTTGTCTTGCCCGAATACAACGTTCTTGAGATCGCGCTCCAGCGTTTTGAGTTTGCCGCGATCATCATTGGACACATTGGCGGGCGGAATGCGGGCGATCTTCGCCACGATTTCCTCCACTTCAGTCTTGCTGATGATTTTCTTCCGTTTGGAGGGCGGCAGAATGCGTTGCGCAGCACCGGCCTCGTCGATCACATCAATGGCCTTGTCCGGCAGATGGCGGTCGTTGATGTACTTGGCGCTCAACTCTGCCGCCGCCTGCAGTGCAGCTACCGCGTACTTGACGTTGTGATGCTCTTCAAAACGGGACTTCAGGCCCTTGAGAATTTCCACGGTCTGCTCAACAGTGGGTTCGACCACATCGACTTTCTGGAAGCGGCGGGACAGCGCAGCGTCCTTCTCGAAGATGCCACGGTATTCAGTAAACGTCGTCGCACCAATGCACTTGAGCGCGCCGGAACTCAAGCCCGGCTTGAGCAGGTTCGATGCATCCAGTGTGCCGCCAGAGGCCGCACCGGCACCAATCAGGGTGTGAATTTCATCAATGAACAAAATGCCATTGGGCTTGTCCTTCAAGGACTTCAACACACCTTTGAGCCGCTGTTCAAAATCACCGCGGTATTTGGTGCCGGCTAGCAAAGCGCCCATGTCAAGGGAATAGACAATTGAGTCGGCCAGAATTTCAGGCACATCCTTCTGCGTGATACGCCAAGCCAAACCCTCGGCAATGGCGGTCTTGCCCACCCCGGCCTCACCGACCAGCAGCGGATTGTTTTTGCGGCGGCGGCACAAAATCTGGATCACGCGCTCGACTTCATACTCACGCCCAATCAACGGATCAATCTTGCCATCTTTGGCGAGTTGATTCAGGTTGACGGTGTACTGCTCCAGCGGCGAAGCCTTCTCATTTTTCTCCGCCACCCCCTCTTCACTCTCAGGTTGACTCTCGCCCGATTTGGACGGCTCCGGCGGATCGCTCTTCTTGATGCCGTGTGCAATAAAGTTCACCACGTCCAGGCGGGTCACGCCCTGCTGGTGCAAGTAATACACGGCATGGGAATCTTTCTCGCCAAATATGGCCACCAGCACATTGGCCCCGGTGACTTCCTTCTTGCCGCTACCAGTGGACTGCACATGCATGATGGCGCGCTGAATGACGCGCTGAAACCCGAGCGTGGGCTGCGTGTCCACATCGTCTGAACCAGCGACCTGAGGTGTGTTGTCCTTGATGAAGTTAGCCAGGGATTTGCGCAAATCGTCAATATTGGCCGAACAGGCGCGCAACACTTCAGCCGCACTGGGGTTGTCCAGCAGTGCGAGCAGCAAATGCTCCACCGTGATGAACTCATGACGCTGCTGGCGCGCCTCGACAAACGCCATATGAAGGCTGACTTCCAATTCTTGGGCAATCATGTGATTTCCTTTTAAGCCTTGCTTTGATGTTTAACTGTAATCCGATTTCGATATCAATACCGCACAGACGCAATAATCTGCCTAGAAAGCAACGGGCTCACTGACGCACTTCAACGGGTGCCCCGCCTTGTTTGCTGCATCAAGAACCTGGTCCACCTTGGTGGCTGCCACATCTCTCGAATAAACCCCGCAGACCCCTTTCCCATCCAGATGGATTTTGAGCATGATTTGGGTTGCCGCGTCCAGATCCTTGCCAAAAAACTCCTGTATCACCACCACCACGAATTCCATCGGCGTGTAGTCGTCATTGAGCATGACCACCTGGTACATCTGCGGCGGCTGGATCTTCTGCGCTCGCCTCTCGAGCACTACTGAGCCATCGCCATCCCGGTCAGGTTGGTGAGCCGGCGGAACTGGGGAAATTACGGGAGATTTGGTTGCCATGGCTTCATTTTATCGAGCGTACCGAAGCACCGCAGCGCTAAGGTGAATTGGTGACAGTTTCTCTACATTCAAGCAAAAAAACAAAAAAACCGCTCAAAGCCGGCAAGCCAGAGCGGTTTGGACATCGGCGAGGTCTACGCTCGCCGACAGTAGTCAGGCTGCATTTACATATGGTCGATCATGACCTGGCCGAAACCGGAGCAACTAACCTGGGTCGCACCATCCATCAAACGGGCGAAGTCGTAGGTTACCTTTTTGCTGTTGATGGATTTCTTCATCGAACTGATAATCAGATCGGCTGCTTCCGTCCAGCCCATGTGGCGCAGCATCATCTCGGCTGAGAGAATCTCGGAGCCAGGGTTCACATAGTCTTTGCCTGCGTACTTGGGGGCTGTACCGTGTGTGGCTTCAAACATGGCAATGGTGTCGCTTAGATTCGCGCCGGGTGCAATGCCAATCCCGCCTACCTGAGCGGCCAGGGCGTCCGATACATAGTCGCCATTCAGGTTGAGTGTGGCAATCACACTGTATTCGGCCGGACGCAGCAGGATTTGCTGCAAGAATGCATCTGCAATGCTGTCCTTGACGATGATGTCCTTGCCCGTTTTCGGATTTTTGAATTTGCACCACGGTCCGCCGTCGATCAACTCAGCGCCAAATTCCTTTTGCGCCAGCGCGTAGGCCCAATCACGAAAGCCACCTTCGGTGTACTTCATGATGTTGCCTTTGTGGACAATGGTCAGACTGGGCTTGTCATTGTCAATCGTGTACTGCAGCGCCTTGCGCACCAGACGCTCGGTGCCTTCGCGCGAGACCGGCTTGATGCCAATACCCGAGGTGTTGGGGAAACGGATCTTGGTGACGCCCATTTCCTCCTGCAGAAACTTGATGAGCTTCTTGGCCTTGTCGGACTCGGCCTCGAACTCGATGCCGGCATAAATGTCTTCCGAATTCTCACGGAAGATCACCATATTGGTCTTCTGCGGTTCTTTCACGGGGCTGGGCACGCCATCAAAATACTGGATCGGACGCAAGCAAACATACAAGTCGAGTTCCTGGCGCAGCGCCACGTTCAAGGACCGAATGCCGCCGCCCACAGGCGTCGTCAGTGGGCCCTTGATGGACACGACGTAATCACGGATCGCGTGCAGGGTTTCTTCCGGCAACCAGACATCCGGGCCATAGACATTGGTCGATTTTTCGCCTGCATAGACTTCCATCCAGTGAATCTTCTTCTTGCCGCCATAGGCCTTGGCCACAGCCGCATCAACCACCTTGAGCATCACTGGCGTGATATCCAAACCTGTGCCATCGCCCTCAATGAACGGAATGATCGGCTGATCAGGCACGTCCAGTGACATGTCGGCATTGACGGTAATTTTTTGGCCTTCTGAGGGTACCTTGATGTGCTGATACATGTAGCTAAGTCTCCAATCAATAATTGGTTCAAATTGCGCGTGTTGCTGCCTGAACCATCTAAAAAAGCCCCGGTTCCAGGTTGGTTTCAAGGCGTTTTTGAATTCTAGTCCCAAAAAATTACTGATTTCTGTCAACCCGGGGCAAACCAAGCCCGTTACGGATGAGCCTTCCAAAGTATGGAGGGGAAATTTTTTTAAATGACGTTATCTCAAGGAAATTGAAAATGAACAAACTTCTCGCCGCTTTGGTTGCTGGTCTTTTCGCTGCTGGCGCTTTCGCGGCTGACGCTCCTGCTACTGCCGCTGCCAAAGCAGCAGCTCCCGCTGCTGCTGCCGCTGCTGCTCCTGCCGCCGCCAAAGCTGCAGCACCAGCTGCTGCTGCTGCCGCTGCGCCTGCTGCCGCCGCTGCTGCTGCACCTGCTGCCGCTGCCGCTGCCAACGCAGATGTGAAAGCTACCAAAGCTGAAATGGCTGCCGCCAAAAAGACAGCCGCTGCTGAAAAGGCCGCTGCCAAGAAAAAAGCTGCTGCGGAAAAAGCCAATGCCAAGAAATTGGCTGCTGAAGAAAAAGCTGCTGCCAAGAAAAAAGCTGCTGAAGAAAAAGCGGCTGCTCTCAAAACCAAAGCCGACGAAAAAGCGGCTGCCGCCAAGAAATAATTCTTGCCGACTTGATCAAAAATGCCCGCTCACGCGGGCATTTTTTATTTCCGGAGTCCTTTGACAATTGCGTCAAAATAAGACCATGAAACACATTGCAATTGCACTCCTCGGATTGGCATCCGCCCTGGGTAGCTTAAGCCACGCGCAAAACGCACCGCAGACGGATCTGCCGCGTATCAAGCTCTCGGCCGGCATGCATTTAATCGACGCGCAAGTGGCCGCCGCCCCTGAGCAACGCGCTACCGGACTGATGTTCCGCAAGGAGATGCCGCTGTCGGAAGGCATGTTGTTTGTGTTTGAACAAGCAGCCGTGCAGTGCTTCTGGATGAAAAACACCCGGCTCCCCTTGACCGCCGCCTTTGTGGCTGACGACGGTACCATCGTCAACCTGGCCGACATGAAGCCGCAGACTACCGATTCGTACTGCTCCACGCAGCCGGTTCGTTATGTGCTGGAAATGAACCAGGGCTGGTTCGGCAAGAAAGGCATCAAGGCCGGTTTCAAGCTCGGCGGAAAGCCGTTTGAGACCAGATAACGCTGTATTTCTTTTACCGTCCTGGACCAGTTTGCAGGGGCTGACAGCCCAGGAGACATAAAAAAAGCCACCGCACAGGTGGCTTTTTCGATTGGAACTGACTTCAGGCGAAGTTGGCTTCGGCAAAGCTCCAGTTCACCAGTTTATCGAGGTAAGTCTCGACAAATTTCTGACGCAGGTTGCGGTAATCGATGTAGTAGGCATGCTCCCACACGTCCACGGTCAACAGGGCCTTGTCAGCCGTTGTCAGGGGCGTACCGGCGGCACCCATGTTGACAATGTCCACGGAGCCGTCCGCTTTCTTGACCAACCAGGTCCAGCCGGAACCGAAGTTGCCCACGGCGGATTTCACAAAGGCTTCCTTGAAAGCGGCATACGTGCCCCATTTGGCATTGATCGCCGCCGCCAGCGCGCCGGCAGGCTCGCCACCGCCCTTGGGCTTCATGCAGTTCCAGAAAAAAGTGTGATTCCAGATTTGTGCCGAGTTGTTGTAGATGCCGCCGCTGGACTTCTTGATGATGTCTTCCAACGCCATGTTCTCGAACTCGGTTCCCTTTTGCAGATTGTTGAGGTTCACCACATAGGCATTGTGGTGCTTGCCATGGTGATATTCCAGCGTTTCCTGGGAGTAATGCGGCGCCAAGGCGTCAATCGCGAAAGGCAGGGGGGGCAGGGTATGTTCCATGATGTCCTCGTGGGTTTGTTGTTCGGAATGCCAGATTGTAGAAACTTTGCTCAAGCGGACTCTGACACAATCAGATCAACCGCGCCGTCAGCAAGGGTGGCGCGCACCAACTGACCGGGCCGGGTTTGCCGCACGCTGGTGATGCTTTCACCGTTCTGGCCGGTCAGCCAGGCATAACCGCGCTGCAATACCAGCGTCGGGTCCAACAAACCAAGACGTAGCGCAGCCCGCTGCAGCCGGTCTTCTCTGCGGCGAAGATCGCGTTGTAGGACATCGGGCAGGGTGGTCTGCAGCCGCTGCAGCTCCTGCTGCCGTTGTTTCAAAAAATGCAGCGAGGAAAATTGCAGGCGCTGTGCGCCAGACGCCAGGCGCAAGCGTTGCCGGCCCACCAGTGCGGACGGTCGCCCCAGCCTTGAGACGGTCACATCAAGCCGCTGGCTCTGCCGGTCGATGTGCCGCAATACGGCATCCTGCAGGCGGCGCGCCACGCCGTCGAGCGCACCCAACCAGACCTCGCGCGGTTGCGCCACCAGCTCGGCTGCCGCCGTGGGGGTCGGCGCCCGCAGGTCGGCCACAAAATCAGCGATAGTGAAGTCGGTCTCATGCCCGACGCCGCAGACCACGGGCACCGGGCTTTGCGCCAGGGTGCGCGCCAGTTGCTCGTCATTGAAGGCCCACAAGTCCTCCATCGAGCCGCCCCCCCGCACCAGCAGGATGACATCGATGAGCGGGCCGGTGGCGGCTTCTTTCTTCCCAATTTTTTTGGTCAAAACGGGCTCTAGCCCCCGCGTTTCCTGCGTGAGTAGATATAGATTCGATAGCGCCTGAACAAGCTCTTGGGGTGCATTGCTGCCTTGCACCGAGGCCGGGGCGACTACCACCGGGATGTGCGGCACGCGCCGCTGCAAGGCGGTCATGACGTCATGCAAGGCGGCCGCGCCCAGCGAGGTCACCACACCAATGCCGCGCGGCATCACCGGCAGCGGGCGCTTTCTGGCGGCGTCAAACAGACCCTCTGCCTCCAGCTTGGCCTTGAGCTGGAGAAACTGCTCAAACAGCGCGCCCTGCCCCGCCCGGCTCATGCTCTCCACAATCAGTTGCAGGTCACCGCGTGGCTCGTACACGCCCAGGCGGCCGCGCACCTCGACCAACTCGCCGTCGCGTGGTGAAAAATCGAGCAAACTGGCGGCCCGGCGAAACATGGCACACCGAATCTGCCCGCTTTCATCCTTGAGCGAAAAATAGCAATGCCCGCTGGAGGCGCGCGAAAAGCCGGTTACCTCGCCGCGCACGGCCACAGGATTGAATCTGGCGTCCAGCGCGTCCGCAATGGCGCGGCACAGCGCCCCAACTGGCCAGATTCGTGGCGTCAATGCAGGTGATTTAGGCTCAAACATCAATGAAAACGGGGTTTCCGGCAGAGTTGACAGCATGAATAGTCCACAGCGACGTCGATGGCTGGCAGCGATAGACAAAAACAGCTTGGACCCTCGATAGCGTGGTGCAAGTCATTGATTTCATTGTATTTTTCACTGCCTCATTTGTCATCGATCTGTCACAAGGCACGGCCGGTGCGGCTTGGCAACACTTCATAGCCTACTTGCTCACAAAGTTATCCACATATTTTGTGGGTGAAAAACAGCGAACCGGCGATTGTCCCAACAACTTGCGCCGCCTGGAAGCAGAACAGGTGCGTGGGCCATAATCACGACGCCTTTCATCTGCGCGGAGATTCCATTTGTTTTCAATCATACAAGCCGCAGGCTGGCCGATCTGGCCGCTGGTTGCCTGCTCTATCCTGGCGTTGGCGCTCGTCATTGAACGCTTTATCAGCCTCAAGACCGCCAAAATAGCGCCCCCCAAATTGCTGGACGAGGTGTTGGGTATCTCGCGTACTTCGGTGCCGGCCCCGGATGTGGTCACGCAATTGGAGAAGAACTCCGCCCTGGGCGAGGTGCTGGCCAGTGGTTTTCGGGCCCTCAACACCAACCCGCGTTGCAGTGAGGATGATCTTCGCTCCTCCATGGAAGGCGCCGGTCGAGTGGTGGCGCACCGACTGGAGCGACGCTTGAGCGCGCTGGCCACGATCGCCTCGGCCGCGCCGCTGATGGGCCTGTTTGGCACCGTCATCGGCATGATCGAGATTTTTGGCTCGCAGAGCCCGGCCGGCGGCGCCACCGGGGGCAACCCGGCGCAACTGGCGCATGGCATCTCGATTGCGCTGTACAACACCGCTTTTGGCCTGATTGTGGCCATTCCCTCGCTGATTTTCTGGCGCTACTTTCGGGCCCGGGTCGATGCCTACCTGCTGACACTGGAACTGGCGTCCGAGCGGCTGGTGCGTCACCTCAATAGCCTGCGCAAGCCATGAGCCGCCCATCATGAATTTTCGACCCCGTTCGCGTGAAGAGCCCGAAATCAACCTGATTCCGTTCATCGACGTG
>DAITMI010000043.1:0-9768 GCA_036835225.1 Rhodoferax sp.
TATGCAGCAGTCGCTTTCCAGTCTGGTCGGACAGGTGCGGCATTCCACCGACAGCATTTCCACCGCCAGTGCCGAGATTGCCTCGGGCAATCAGGACCTGAGTGTGCGCACCGAGCAAACCGCCAGCAACTTGCAGCGTGCCGCCTCCAGCATGGACCAGTTGACGAGCACGGTCCGCCAGACCGCTGAGGCCTCACGTCAAGCCAAGCAGCTGGCCTCCTCGGCCGGTGAGGTGGCAGCACGGGGCGGCGCCGTGGTGTCACAGGTGGTCAGCACCATGAACGACATCAACACCAGCTCCAAGAAAATCAGCGACATCATCAGCGTCATTGATGGCATCGCGTTCCAGACCAACATCCTGGCCTTGAATGCCGCGGTGGAGGCCGCCCGAGCGGGCGAGCAGGGCCGTGGTTTTGCCGTGGTGGCCAGCGAGGTGCGCAGCCTGGCAGGCCGCTCCGCCGAGGCGGCCAAGGAGATCAAGAACCTCATTGGCGCCAGCGTGGAGCGCATAGAAACCGGCTCCCGGCTCGTTACCGCTGCCGGCCAGACCATGACCGATATCGTGAACTCGGTGCAACGCGTCTCCAACATCATTGGCGAGATCACCGCCGCGGCGGCAGAGCAAAGCCAGGGCATTGGCGAAGTCAACACTTCGGTGCTGCAGCTGGACCAAATGACACAGCAGAACGCCGCCTTGGTAGAGCAATCCGCCGCAGCCGCTGAGAGTCTGCGCGAACAGGCCGAGCGACTGGCCCAGGTGGTGGGCACCTTCCAACTCAGCGCTTCAGAGGCCGGCGGCGTGGCGCTGCGGCGCCATCGGCCATCGTTGCCTGCCTTGTTGGCCTGAGAAAACCTGTCACCACCGCCTTACAGCCTGCGGCAGGCGCAAGCGGGCCCTGTAAAAAATAGACGCTCATGACAACCAAGAAACAAGACAAAGACACATCAGCGCCAGAAGCGGTCGAAATTGCCGGTGCAAGTTTTCCCATTGTCGGCATCGGCGCCTCGGCCGGGGGGCTGGCCGCCTTTGAGGCTTTTTTCTCCGGCATGCCCGCCGACACCGATCCCGGCATGGCCTTTGTGCTGGTGCAGCACCTGGCCCCGGACCACAAGAGCATCCTCACCGAGCTCATCCGGCGCTATACCCGCATGCAGGTGTTCGAGGTCGAGGACGGCATGCGGGTGCACATCAACTGCGCCTACATCATCCCACCCAACCGCGACATGGCGTTTCTGAACGGCACGCTGCAGTTGCTGGAGCCCGCTGCGCCGCGCGGCCACCGTCTGCCGATTGACTTTTTCTTTCGCTCCCTGGCCCAGGACCAGCGCGAGCGGGCCATCGGCATCGTGCTCTCCGGCACCGGCAGCGACGGCACGCTGGGGGTGCGGGCCATCAAGGGCGGCGGCGGCATGGTCATGGCCCAGAATCCCGATTCCACCGAGTTCGACGGCATGCCGCGCAGCGCCATCGCCACCGGCCTGGTGGACTACGAACTGGCGCCGGCCGAGATGCCGGCCCAGCTCATCGCCTATGCCGCGCATGCGTTCGGCAAGCACCCGCGGCCCGCCACCGCCCCCCCGGCACCCAAAACGGAGAGCGCGCTGAAGAAGATCTTTGTGCTGCTGCGCGCCCAGACCGGGCACGATTTTTCCCAGTACAAGCCAAGCACCATCCTGCGTCGGATTGAACGGCGCATGGCCGTCCACCAGATCGAAACCATCGACGGCTACGTCAAGTACCTGCAACAGACGCCGCCCGAGGTGGAGGCGCTGTTTCGTGATCTGTTGATCGGCGTGACCAATTTCTTCCGTGATCCGGAGGCGTTCCAGGCGCTTGAGCAGCAGGTCATCCCCAAGCTGTTTGAAGGCAAGCCGGCGGGCGCCGTGGTGCGCGTCTGGTCAACCGGATGCTCCACCGGCGAGGAGGCCTATTCCATCGCCATCCTCCTGCAGGAACGCCTGGAGGCGCTCAAGCAGAACTACAAGTTGCAGGTCTTCGCCACCGACATGGACAGCCGGGCGATTGCCACGGCGCGCAGCGGCCTCTATCCGGCCAGCATTGCCGCCGACATCTCGCCAGAACGGCTGGCGCGCTACTTTACAGCCGAGCCCGACGGCAGCGCGTACCGCATCCACAAAGGCATCCGCGACATGCTGGTCTTTTCCGAGCAGGACGTGATCAAGGATCCGCCCTTCTCCAAACTCGACCTCATCAGTTGCCGCAACCTCCTGATCTATATGGGCGGGCCGTTGCAGAAGAAGCTCATCCCCATGTTTCACTATGCGTTGAACCCAGGCGGGATGCTGTTCCTGGGCACCTCCGAGACCGTGGGCGAGTTTGACGATCTGTTTGCCGTGCTGGACCGCAAATCGAAGCTGTATCAGCGCAAGGAGACTTTTCAGGTCGCGCAGCGCGCGTCGCTGGGGCGCCCGCTTCCGCCCCGGGCGGCGATGGATGCGGCGCTGCCACAAGTCGCCGCCAGAACGGCCACGCCGATGAAACCGTCACTGCGCGAACTGACCGAACAAGCGCTCCTGCAACACATCGCCCCGGCCAGCGCACTCGTCAACGCCCAGGGCGACATCCTCTACCTGCTCGGCAGCACCGGGCGGTACCTGGAACTGGCGCCGGGTGAGCCTGGCATCAACAACATCCTGAAGATGGCCCGCGAAGGGCTGCGGCGTGAACTGAAAACCACCCTGCATAAAGCCGTGGCGACCGGCACCACCGTGCAGGTGCCGCACCTGCGCGTCAAAACCAACGGCCACGTCACCACGGCGAACCTGACCATCCTGCCGGTGACGGCAGCGCCGGCTGCGGCACCGGAGGCGCCCCTGTACCTCGTGATCCTGGAGGAAGCGCCGGTCCCGAGTTCGCCGACTGGGTTGCTGGTCGCGTCTGAGGCGGCGCAGCCAGCCGCGCTGCCGGCCAGCGCGGACGCGGCCACTCCCGAGTCGGATGCGGACGCACGGATCGCGGCGCTCAACGAAGAACTGCGGGCCAAAGAGGACTACCTGCAGGCCACCAATGAGGAACTGGAGACCTCCAACGAAGAGCTCAAATCCTCCAACGAGGAAATGCAGTCGGTCAACGAGGAATTGCAGTCCACCAACGAGGAACTGGAGACCTCCAAGGAGGAAATGCAGTCGGTCAACGAGGAACTGGCCACGGTCAACGCCGAACTGCAAACCAAGGTGGCCGATCTGTCGCGGGCCAGCAATGACATGAGCAACCTGCTGGCCGGCACCGGCATCGGCACCGTCTTTGTGGACCACCAGTTGCGCATCCTGCGCTTCACCCCGGCCGTCACCCAGATCATCAACCTGATCCTGAGCGACATCGGGCGGCCGCTGGGCCATATCGCCCCCAACCTGGTCGGCTATGGTCGCCTGGTGGCGGATGCGCAGGCCGTGCTGGACACGCTGGCTCCCAAAGAGGTGGACGTGCAGACCACCACAGGCCACTGGTACACGATGCGCATCCTGCCCTACCGCACCCTGGACAATGTGATTGAGGGCGCGGTGATCACCTTTGTCGAAATCACCGAGATGGTGCGCACACGGGAAGCGCTGCGCAAAGCCAATGAGCTGCTGCGGCTGGCGGTGGTGGTGCGCGATGCGCACGACGCCATCACCGTGCAGGACCTGGAGGGCCGCATCCTGGCCTGGAACCCGGGCGCGGTGCGGATGTATGGTTGGAGTGAAGCCGAGGCGTTGCTGATGAATGTGCGCGACCGGATCCCGCAGGCGCTGCGGGAGCAGGCCTTGGCCAAGGTGCATCAGCTCAGCCAGGCTGAAGTTCTGGAGCCGTACCGGACCCAACGGGTCACCAAAGCGGGTGCCGTCGTGGAGGTCTGGATGACCGCCACCGCTTTGGTGAATGAGGCGGGCCAGATGTATGCCATTGCGACCACGGAACGGACAAAGGAATCTAAGATGGGGCTAACGATGGAGACAGCACATGGCCGGCATGACTAAACACCCCGATAACGACAGCGACACCGAACTGCGCCGGCAGGCTGAAGAGATCGTTAAAGGAAAAGCGGCCCTGTCGCCCGACGACCCGGAGGCGATGTCGCCCGCTGAGGCGCGGCTGATGCTGCACGAGTTGCGCGTGCATCAGATCGAGTTGGAGATGCAGAACGAGGAACTGCGCCGGGTGCAGGTAGAACTGGATGCCGAGCGGGCACGCTATTTCGATCTCTATGACCTGGCGCCGGTGGGCTATTGCACGCTCAGCGCGCAGGGGCTGATCCTGGAGGCCAATTTCACCGCCGCCACCCTGCTGGGCGTGGCCCGCCGCGAGCTGGTCAAGCGGCCGATCAGTCGGTTTATCGTCAAAACCGACCAGGACATCTACTACCTGCTGCGCAAACAGCTGCTTGACACTGGTGCGGCGCAATCATGCGAGTTGCAGATGGTGAAGCATGACGGCACGCCATTCTGGGCGCATCTGACGGCCACCGACGCGCAGGACGCCGAGGGCGCCCGCGTACACCGGCTGGTGCTGAGCGATGTCACGGCGGGCAAACTGATGGCGGCGGCGATGCAGGAGAAGAACGCGGAACTGGAGCGCGCCAAGTCGGTGGCGGAAAAGGCCAACCGCGCCAAATCGGATTTTCTCTCCAGCATGAGCCATGAGTTGCGCTCCCCGCTGAATGCAATCCTCGGTTTCGCCCAATTGATGGCGTCGGGCTTGCCGCCGCCCACACCCCGCCAAGAGGCCAACCTCGGCCAGATTCTCAAGGCGGGCTGGTATCTGCTGGAGTTGATTAACGAAATCCTGGATCTGGCCTTGATCGAGTCCGGCAAGCTGTCGCTGTCGCTGGAACCGATCGCGCTGCCCGACGTGCTGCTTGATTGCCAAGCCATGATGGAACCGCAGGCGCAAAAAAACGGCATCCGCATCAGCTTTCCGGCGGTCGATCGCGCCTGCTTTGTCGAGGCCGACCGGACCCGGCTGAAGCAGGTGCTCATCAACCTGCTTTCCAACGCGATCAAATACAACCGCGCGGGAGGAACCGTCGACGTGACGTGCAGCATGACCCCCGCGCAGCGCGTACGCATCAGTGTGCAGGACAGCGGCGAAGGACTGTCCCCAGAAAATCTGGCCCAACTGTTCCAGCCGTTCAATCGGCTCGGACGAGAGAGCAGCGCCGAGGAAGGTACCGGCATTGGGCTGGTGGTGAGCCAGCGGCTGCTGGACTTGATGGGGGGCGACATCGGCGTGGAAACCACGGCCGGGGTGGGCAGTGTGTTCTGGATCGAACTGAACCGGGCGGCCGCGCCGCCACTTGCGGCCTTTGCCAACGCGTCGCTGGCGCCGCTTCAAACGCCTGCGCAGCAGGGCGTCGCGCTGCGCACGCTGCTGTATGTAGAAGACAACCGGGTCAACATGGAGCTGGTCGAGCAACTGATCGCGCGGCGTCCCGATATGCGCTTGTTGGGTGCGGCAGATGGCACGCGCGGTATCGCGCTGGCGCGCACCCATCAGCCGGCGCTGATCCTGATGGACATCAATCTGCCGGGCATGAGCGGTATCGAGGCGCTGAAAATCCTGCGTGCAGACCCGGCCACACAGCGCATCCCGGTGCTGGCCCTCAGTGCCAATGCCATGCCACGCGATATCGAGCAAGGCCTGGCGGCCGGATTCTTCCGCTATCTCACCAAACCCATCAAAGTCACCGACTTCATGGAGGCGCTGGACATGGCGCTGGAATTTGTGCAGACGCAATCAGCCCGCGAGAAAAATGAGATGATCTCTCAATGAGGAATTTTCCTATTGTTTGCGTCGGCGGCTCGGCCGGCGGCCTCGACGCCTATATTCGGCTACTGCAAAACCTTCCGGCTGACATGGGTGTGGCGATCGTCATCGTGAATCACATCACAGTCATGCCGACCCAACTCCATGAAGTTCTTCCGCGCTTCACAACGATGCCGGTTGATCTCATTACCGAAGATTTGCTGATCGAGCCGAACCGTGTGTTCATCATTCCTGCAAATCGGGATTTACATGTCGATGGTGAAGTGTTCCATCTCAAGCCCATCTCCAAGCCGCGGGGCTGGCCGGATGTCATCACGGTGTTCCTGCGTTCATTGACCCACTACTGGGACGGCAAGCTGATTGCCGTCATTGTCTCTGGCTATGATGGCGACGGCGCCGCCGCGCTGTGCGGCATCAAGGAAGTAGGCGGCATTACCATCGCGCAAAAACTGAGTACGGCAAGCCAGCCCGACATGCCGCAGAGCGCAATTGCCAGTGGCTGTATCGATTTTGTTCTATCGCCAGAAGATATCGCGCGTGAAATTGTGCGAATTGCGCGCGTTGAAGCCTGAGCGCGGCTTGCCGGCTTTACTGCCGGGCCGTCCGGGTGTTTTGGGGTAGCGCCTGCGGGTAACTGGTACGGAACGGGTTGATGTCCAGGCCACCGCGGCGCGTGTAGCGCGCATAGACCGCCAGCTTGAGCGGCTGGCAGCGCGTCCAGAGGTCCATGAAAATGCGCTCCACGCACTGCTCATGGAACTCGTTGTGGTTGCGAAAACTCACCAGGTATTGCAACAAACCCGCCTGGTCGATCGGGGCGCCGCTGTAGCTGATCTGCACACTGGCCCAATCCGGCTGGCCGGTCACCAGGCAGTTGCTTTTCAGCAGGTTGCTGGTCAGCACTTCCGTCACCGGCGCTTCGCCCTCCAGCACCCGTAACAGCTCCGGCGCCGGCGTGTAACGGCTGCATTCCACATCCAGCCGGTCCAGACTCAAGCCGTCCAGCTCGTAAATCGGTTCGCGGTCAAACAGCTCGGGCAGCAAAATTTTGACGCCGATCGAGGCGGGGGCCGGGCCGCGGCCTGGTGGTTGGCGCGACGGGTCGCGCCACACCGCTTCACTCAGGTCCGCCCGCAGCCGGGCTTTCACCGCCTCGACGTCGGTGAAGCGGGTGTTGTTGAAACTGTTGAGGTAGAGCTTGAAGGACTTGCTCTCGATGATGTTGGGGGTCTCACACGGCACGGTGAAGTGCGCCAGCGCCACCTGCGGTTTGCCACGCAGATTGAGCCAGCTCAACTCAAACGCGCTCCACATGTCGGCGCCAAAAAACGGCGCGGCGCCTTCGATGCCGAGTTCGGCGCGCTTGGCCGCCCGCGCTATCGGGAACAACAGTGATGCGTCGTACTGGTCGATGTAGGCCGAGGCCTTGCCCAGCTGGGAATTTTCGGGATGACTCATGGGATTGGGCTTGCGGCCTGGGTTAGTGCGCGGGAATCAGCGGCTTTCAAATGGGGGATCAGGGGCGCCAGCAGACGCGCCACAACGCCGGGCGGCAAATCATGGCCCATGCCCTCGATACCGACCAGTGTCGCACCCGGAATCCGCCGCGCCGTATCTTCGCCACAGGCATAGGGCACCAGCGGGTCGGCTTTGCCGTGCAACACCAGGGTCGGAACCCGGATTTGGGCGAGCTGCGCGGCTCGGCTGATGTCGGCCACGATGGCTAGCGTTTGCCGCACCGTGCCCACCGGGTCATAACTGCGCTCGACTCCTTGGCGAATGAGCGCGCGCAGTTCGGGCTCCGCGCTCGGATAGGCGGGGCTGCCAATGACCTTGAACAGCTTCACATAATGCTCGACCACCGCCTGCGGGCGGTGACCGGCCGGGCGGCTGAGCAAGACGCGCATCACGTCCGGCCTGGCGTTGGGTAGCCCTTTGGCGCCGCTGCTGCTCATCACGCTGGTCAGGCTTAAAGTCCGGTCAGGTGCGGCCAGCGCCATACGCTGCGCAATCATGCCGCCCATGCTGACGCCCACCACATGCGCTTGTTCAACGCCCAGTGCATCGAGCACGCCCAAAGCGTCGGCCGCCATGTCGCTCACACTGTAGGGTGCCCGCAGGGGCAGGCCGAGCTTGTATTTGAGGCCCGCCAGGAGCATGTTGGGCTTGCCCAGCGCATCCAGATGCTGACTCAAGCCGACGTCGCGGTTGTCGTGACGAATCACCCGGTAACCGGCCGCCTCCAGCGCTTGCAGCAGCTGCGCCGGCCAGGCAACAAGCTGCATGCCCAGCCCCATGATCAGCAACACGGCGGGCCGGCGGCCCCCGGCGCCGGGGGCCTGCGCCGCACCGCTGTCTTCGACTTCGATGTCAATGCCATTTGCTCTTATTTTCATAGCTACATGCGCATATTACACGGGGGCTAGAGGCCAATTTGTTATAAATCTCACACCGTTTGGCTGCGCCGGAACACCAGCCGTTCCGGCCGCGATACGGCGGCGTCAAACGCGTAGCCTTCCTCGGCAAAGCCTTCCAGCTGTTGCGGTGTCACCAGCCGATGCGTCGCCGCATAGCGCGCCATCAGCCCGCGCGCCCGCTTGGCCAGGAAGCTGATGATCTTGTAGTGGCCGTTTCGGTGCTCCTCAAACACGCACTCGACCACGCGCGCCTTGAGCGTCTTGCCGTCCACCGCCTTGAAGTACTCCTGCGACGCCAGGTTCACCACCACCGGCGACACATCACGCTGCAGGCGTTCGTTCAGGTACGCCGATATCTGCGAGCCCCAGAACTTGTAGAGGTTATTGCCCTGCGCGTTGTCCAGCTTGGTGCCCATTTCCAGCCGGTACGGCTGCATCCAGTCCAGCGGTCGCAGCACACCGTACAAGCCACTCAAGATGCAGACATGGTCTTGCAGCCACCCCAGTTCAGTGGGCGCCAGGCTCTTGGCGTCCAGACCCTCATACACATCGCCATTGAAGGCCAACACCGCCTGCTTGGCGTTTTTCGCGGTGAATTTCGGGCGCCACGCCGCATAACGCGCCACGTTCAGACCCGCCAGGGTATCGCTCAAACTCATCAGGGTGGCAATCTGTTGCGGTGACTGCACCTTGAGTAGATCAATCAATTGCGCCGATTGCGGCACGAACAAGGGTTGGGTGTGCGGCACGTCCGCAGCCGGTGCATCAAAGTCAAGGGATTTGGCGGGAGACAGAAGAAATAGCATGGCGGGAAAGGCGTCACAGAGAGCCCTTGATTATCCCCGCAGATGCCAAACCAGCCGGCGGCCAACCCGGTTCACCCCGAGCGGCTGGCGCGGCCAGCTACTGAAGGTCGCCGGCCAGAGAAGCCAGCGTCTCCGCGCCCATCGTCACATGTGCCGGGTAGTGGGTGTGAT
Organism: Rhodoferax sp.; assembly: GCA_036835225.1. Classification (GTDB taxonomy): domain Bacteria; phylum Pseudomonadota; class Gammaproteobacteria; order Burkholderiales; family Burkholderiaceae_C; genus Rhodoferax. The sequence goes on from DAITMI010000043.1 coordinate 9,159, forward strand.
CACAGCCCAGTTTGACGCTGGCCCCGGCCTTGACCGCCGCGCACATGGCCGGTGTCAACTCAAAGCGCACAAAGTGCACCGCCGAGGTTTTTTCGGCGTTCTCACGGTCCATATCTTCGTCCGCGATGGCATAGACCCGCGACTGCCCTTCCACCTCGACAAACAAGTGGTCTTCCACGCCGATCAAGCGCGCCAGTTCGCGCTTGCGTTCGTTGACGTCGGGGTATTCGAGCAGCACCGTGGCTTTCCAGTTGCTGCCGTCCGGCACCAGCGGCGCATAGGCGTCGATTTCCTGCTGGATGCCAGCTTCTTCAAATACTTTTTCGATGCGCAGCATCTCCTGAATCTGGTAGCGAATGGTGGTCTCGCTCTCGAATTGCAGGTTGATGTGCTCACCCAGGCGCACACTGCGCAGCTTGCGGTGCGCCATGATGGCGGGCTTGTTGGCCTTGCGGTACTTGGTGTAAGCCTCCAGCGACATGAGGTTGTCGGGGGTGATGTGGCCGGTTAACTGCATGTTGACTCCTGATATTTTCCAGCATCGCCGGTGGGCCGGGCATGGGGTGGGAACAGCCCAAAAAGCACGCCGAAGCGTGCAATCATTTGGTCT
>DAITMI010000043.1:9868-24197 GCA_036835225.1 Rhodoferax sp.
ATCTTCATGGCCGTCTGGTGGTGCGCCTTCTTCACGCCAAAGGTGCCGGCGTGGCCCGAACAACGCTCGTGCGTGTTGACGGTTGTGCCCGGAATCATCTTGAGCATTTCTTCGGTCTTCTTGCCGATGTTCTGCACCCGGCCGTGGCACGGAATCTGATAGCTCACATTGCCCAAGGGCACGGGAAATTCGGTCTTGAGCAGGCCGTCGCGCTTGCGCTGCATCAGGTATTCGAACGGATCCCACATGGCGTCCTTGACCCGCTGCACGTCGGCCTCCAGTGGGTACATCAGCGGGATTTCCTGCTTGAACATCAGGGCACAGCTCGGCACGGCAGCGAGGATCGCGTAGCCATCCTTGGCATACTTGGCCAGCACCGGGATGTTGGCTTCCTTGCTGGCATTGACCGACGCCAGGTCGCCGAGTTCCAGCTTTGGCATGCCGCAGCACTGCTCTTTTTCCACGATGACATAGGGCACCTCGTTGTGGTCGAGAATCTTCAGCAAATCCAGACCGATGCCAGGCTCGTTGTAGTTGATGTAGCAGGTGGCAAAAATGGCCACCTTGCCCGGCGTCTTGGCGCCGTCCGTCACCACCGTCGCCTTCGCCTTGGGTGTGCCGGCGCGGAACTTCTTGCTGGCCAGTGCCGGTAGCCAGGCATCTTTGTCCACGCCAGCCACGCGTTCCATCAGGCTGCGTGCCAGCTTGGTCTTGTTGACCGCGTTGGCGAGCTGCACCACGATCGGAATGCCGGCAAACTGGCCATGCACATCGGTGGAAGCCAGAAACTGCTCGGCCATGCCGACCTCGCCCTTCTTGAACTTGATGGCCTTGGCGCGCAGCATGGTGTGCGGGAAGTCCAGGTTGAACTCATGCGGCGGCACATACGGGCACTTGGTCATGTAGCACAGGTCACACAAGTAGCACTGGTCCACCACCTTCCAGTAGTCCTGCCTGGCCACACCATCGACCTCCATGGTCTTGCTCTCGTCCACCAGATCAAACAAGGTGGGAAAGGAGCCGCACAGGCTCACACAGCGGCGGCAGCCATGGCAGATGTCAAAGATCCGCTCCATTTCATGCAGGGTGGCCTCTTCGTTGTAATAGTCCGGCCCCTTCCAGTCGATCGGGTGGCGGGTAGGAGCTGACAGATTGCCTTCAGTTGCCATGGTGTGCTCTCGTTGGAGGTTCTGATGAATCTTCTGCATTGGGTGCTGCAGGCAACACCCAACACAGACGAATCAGCGCGGATCAGTCAACCAGTTCTGTCAACGCCTTGGCATAGCGGTTGGCGTGTGAACGCTCGGCCTTGGCCAGCGTCTCAAACCAGTCCGCCACTTCGTCATGGCCTTCGTCACGGGCGGTCTTGGCCATGCCGGGGTACATGTCGGTGTACTCATGGGTTTCACCGGCCACCGCCGACTTGAGGTTGTCACGGGTGGCGCCAAAAGGCATGCCGGTGGCGGGATCACCGCACTGCTCCAACCATTCCAGGTGCCCGTGCGCGTGACCGGTTTCACCTTCGGCGGTGGAGCGGAACAGCGCGGCCACATCCGGCTGACCTTCAACGTCGGCCTTGTTGGCGAAATACAGGTAACGGCGGTTGGCCTGGGACTCGCCTGCGAAGGCGGCTTTCAGGTTGTCTTCCGTTTTCGAGCCTTTGAGTGCTGCCATGGAAATCTCCTAATGGTTAGAGAAAATGCCTGTACTTTGAGCAGGAATTTGCCAAAGACGAATTCAGCATAGCCGGCTTGCAAGGCTGGGGCTAATTGGCAAGCTCAATACCATCAATTGCTTTTGGCTATTAAAAACGCTTTTTAATTACGATCAACAACAATGAGCCTCCCCACTGGTGTTCGTATTGAGCGGCATTGAGGTCAAATCGAAACCCGGTCCGGCGTCGAATAAAATCACCCTCTCCCTGCCTCCCCTCAACAGCGGCATCACAATTTTTGAGTTGTGCCGCTTTCGCCTCCAGTTGCCCATAGCGGGCTTGGGGGCGAAAAAGCCAAAGACACCATGAACGACGCACTGCAACAACCCGGCCTCAACAGCCTGTCCAAATCCTTTGAGCCTGCCGCCATCGAGGCCCACTGGGGACCGGAATGGGAACACCGGGAATACGCGCACGCCGGCTACCGTGGCACCGGCCAGCCAAAAGCCAGTGCCGAGTCCTTCGCCATCCAGCTGCCGCCGCCCAACGTCACCGGCACGCTGCACATGGGGCACGCCTTCAACCAGACCATCATGGACTCGTTGACGCGCTACCACCGCATGCGTGGCGACAACACGGTCTGGATCCCGGGCACCGACCATGCCGGCATCGCCACCCAAATTGTGGTGGAGCGCCAGTTGCAGGAACAGAAAATCAGCCGCCATGACCTGGGCCGCAAGAACTTTGTCGCCAAAGTCTGGGAGTGGAAGGAGAAATCCGGCAACACCATCACCACGCAAATGCGCCGCATGGGCGACAGCGTGGACTGGAGCCGCGAGTACTTCACCATGGACGACAAATTGTCCAAAACGGTGACCGAGACCTTTGTGCAACTCTTTGAGCAAGGCCTGATCTACCGCGGCAAACGCCTGGTGAACTGGGACCCGGTGCTGCAAAGCGCGGTCAGTGATCTGGAAGTGGAAAGCGAAGAGGAAGACGGCTTTTTGTGGCACATCCGCTATCCGTTCGCCGACGGCCCGCAACTGGTGAACGGCGAAATGGCAACAGGTCTGACCGTGGCCACCACCCGCCCGGAAACCATGCTCGGTGACGTGGCGGTGATGGTGCACCCGGAGGACGAGCGCTACCAGCACCTGATCGGCAAGCACGTGACGCTGCCCCTGTGCGACCGCACCATTCCCGTGATTGCCGATGATTATGTGGACAAGGCCTTTGGCACCGGCGTGGTGAAGGTCACACCGGCGCATGACCAGAACGACTATGCGGTCGGCCAGCGCCACCAGCTACCGATCATTGGTGTGCTGACACTGGATGCCAAGATCAATGAGCTGGCGCCGACTGCTTATCAAGGGCTGGACCGCTTCGTGGCGCGCAAAAAAGTGGTGGCCGATCTGCAAGCGCTGGAACTACTCGTCGAAGTCAAGAAGCACAAACTGATGGTGCCGCGCTGCGCCCGTACCGGCCAAGTGATCGAGCCGATGCTGACCGACCAGTGGTTTGTCGCCATGAGCAAGGTCAGCCCGATTGACCCCACCGGCAAGTCGATCGCGCAAAAAGCCATTGACGCCGTGCAGTCGGGCGAGGTGAAATTCGTGCCGGAGAACTGGGTCAACACCTACAACCAGTGGATGAACAACATCCAGGACTGGTGCATCAGCCGCCAACTCTGGTGGGGCCACCAGATTCCGGCCTGGTACGACGAAGACGGCAAGGTGTATGTGGCACGCAATGAAGCCGAGGCGCAAGCGCAGGCCCCGGGCAAAACCTTGCGCCGCGACGAAGATGTGCTGGACACCTGGTATTCATCAGCACTGGTGCCTTTCTCCACCATGGGCTGGGGCAACGACGATGCAGCGCTGGGACGGGTCGGGACCGGACGCAGCGATTTGGTGAGCGAAGCGAGTATGAGCAAGACCGGTTCCGACCCGGCGCAGCGCGGGGCCAACACCAACAGCCTGAGCGACTTCGACCTCTACCTGCCCTCCTCCGTACTCGTCACCGGCTACGACATCATCTTCTTCTGGGTCGCCCGCATGATCATGATGACCACCCACTTCACCGGCAAAGTGCCGTTCAAACACGTCTACATCCACGGCCTGGTGCGCGACGCGCAGGGCAAGAAGATGAGCAAGTCCGAGGGCAACGTGCTCGACCCGGTGGACCTGATTGACGGCATTGCGCTGCCCGAGTTGCTGGTGAAACGTTCGGAAGGTCTGCGCAAACCCGAGACCGCGCCACAAGTGCGCAAGAACACCGAAAAGGAATTTCCAGCCGGCATTCCGGCCTTCGGCGCCGATGCCCTGCGCTTCACCTTTGCCTCGCTGGCATCCTTGGGCCGCAGCATCAATTTCGATGCCAAGCGCTGCGAAGGCTATCGCAATTTCTGCAACAAGCTGTGGAACGCCAGCCGCTTTGTCCTGATGAACTGCGAAGGCCAGGACTGCGGCTTGAACGAGCACACCAAAGAACAATGTGCCGTCGGTGGCGCCGCGCATGGTTACCTGAGTTTCAGTCCGGCCGACCGCTGGATCGTCTCACTGCTGCAGCGCGTCGAAGCCGAGGTCGCCAAAGGCTTTGAAGAATACCGTCTCGACAACGTCGCCAGCACCATCTATGACTTCGTCTGGAACGAGTTCTGCGACTGGTATCTGGAAATCGCCAAGGTGCAGATTCAGCAAGGCAGAGACAACCCGGACGCGCAGACAGGTCTCGCGCAACAACGGGCCACCCGTCGTACCCTGATTCGCACCTTGGAGACCCTGCTGCGCCTGGCGCACCCAGTCATTCCGTTTGTGACCGAGGAGTTGTGGCAAAAAGTGGCTCCGGTGGCCGGGCGTGCGGGCGAATCCGTCTCGATCGCGGTTTATCCGGTCAGCCAGCCCGAGCGCATTGATGAGGCCGCCCTTGCCTATGTGGACAAACTCAAGCAGTTGGTGGATGCCTGCCGCAATCTGCGCGGTGAAATGAGCGTGTCACCCGCCACCCGGCTGCCGCTGTTTGTCATCGCCACCGACGCGAATGAAGCCGCCTTCCTGCAGCAATCGGCACCGGTCTTGCAAGCGCTGGCCAAGCTCAATGAAGTGCGCGTGTTTGACGACGAAACCGCTTGGGCCACTGCCGCGCAAGCCGCGCCAGTGGCGGTGGTGGGCGAAGCACGCATCTGCCTGTACATGGCGATTGACATCGCCGCTGAAAAGCTACGCTTGGGCAAAGAAGTGGCGCGCCTGGAAGGCGAAATCACCAAAACCGAAGGCAAACTCAGCAACGAGGCGTTCGTCGCCCGCGCACCGGCCGCCGTCATTGACCTGGAACGCAAGCGGATGGCCGACTTTGGTGCCACCTTGCTCAAGGTGAAGGATCAGCTGGCGCGCTTGGGCTAATTCCAGCGGACAAAAAAACGGCGACCTCCAGTCTTGGCGGTCGCCGTTTTTTTATCGCCCATCCCGACGCCGGCCGGGATCCATGTGTTGACCTCAGCGCCGGCGCATGACGTGGATAAAGTCGGTCCCCACCGTCTGCTGCTCCAGCAGTTCGTTGCCGGTCTGCTTGGCAAACGCCTGAAAGTCACGCATGGAACCGGCGTCCGTGGCGACCACCCGCAGCGTCTGGCCGCTTTGCAGGTCGGCCAACGCCTTTTTGGCTTTCAGGATGGGCAGCGGGCAGTTCAGGCCACGGGCGTCGAGCTCTTTGTCAATGTGCATCAAATTTCCTTGGAATTGGGGTGATTTTAGAGACCTTGGCCTGAATCCGGCGCCGGGCCGCCCCAAAGTGACCTAGCCCCCGAGGGGCTAAAGCCTGCGGCTCCAAGTCTGCTTGAGCAGGCTTGGACAGGCGACAGAGGCGAAGCGTCTCGCGAGCCGCGGCCTGCAAGGCCTCGCGCAGCACACGAAGTGGCAAGCGTGGGGCCATATCAGCCGCGTTTGGGGAACTCCATGAATTGTGGCTCATGCCCGCGCGAGCGCAGCCAGTCGGCCAGCGCATAGCCGGTACCGGCCGGCCAGCATTGCACCTGATCAAAGGCAAAAAGCCGGTAGTCCACCAGTTCCGGGGACAGCTTCACCGCGCCGCGACAAACGGCGTGGTAGGCGATGATGATCTGATTCATGCGCTGAAAATCATAGACGCCGATCAGGTTCAACTCGGCCGCCTCCAGACTGGTTTCTTCGGCGATTTCACGGGCGATGCCGCCTTGCGGCGTTTCGCCGGCTTCCATGAAGCCGGTGATCAGCGCAAACATCTTGCCCGACCAGGCCGCGTTTTGCGCCAGCAGGATTTTGCCTTCGTACTCAATGACAGCCGCCAACACCGGCGTCGGATTGTTCCAGTGGGTGTAGCCGCAGCTGACGCAGCGCAGGCGCTTTTTTTCGCCGCCGTCTTCCAGCTGGGCAATGAACTCCAGGGGCGTCGCACACTGGGGACAAAACTTGAAAGTCTGAGTCATTGAATCACCTTGACGCTATTGATTGAATAGCTACCTTCGCATATTACACGAGGGCTAGCGCCTGTTTTACCCCGTATCAGGCGGGAAAAACGCCGGTGGAAAGATAGCGGTCACCGCGGTCGCACACGATGAACACAATGGTCGCGTTGCTTTCACGCCGGGCTATCTCTTGCGCCACCCAGCACGCCCCCGCCGCTGAAATGCCGGCAAAAATGCCTTCTTCCCGCGCCAGCCGCCGGCACATGTCTTCGGCCGTCTCCTGGCTCACGTACATCAGCTCGTCCACATTGGCGGGGTTATAAATCTTCGGCAAATATTCCTGCGGCCACTTGCGAATGCCGGGAATGCGCGATCCCTCGTTGGGCTGGACGCCAATGATTTGAATCGCCGGATTCTTCTCTTTCAGAAACTGCGCCACCCCGGTGATGGTGCCGGTGGTGCCCATGGCGCTGACAAAATGCGTGATCTGGCCCTGGGTATCGGCCCAGATTTCAGGCCCTGTGCTCTCGTAATGGCTACGCGGATTGTCGGCATTGGCAAACTGGTCCAGCACGCGCCCCTTGCCGTCGCGCTGCATCTGCTCGGCCAGATCCCGGCAGTACTCCATGCCGCCGCTCTTGGGCGTGAGAATCAGCTCCGCGCCAAACGCCTTCATGGTTTGCGCCCGCTCAATCGACAAGTCCTCCGGCATGATCAAAATCATGCGGTAGCCCTTGATGGCCGCCGCCATGGCCAGCGCAATGCCGGTGTTGCCGGAAGTCGCTTCGATCAGCGTGTCGCCCGGCTTGATATCGCCACGCTCCTGCGCCCGCTGAATCATAGACAAGGCCGGGCGGTCTTTCACCGAGCCAGCCGGGTTATTGCCTTCCAGCTTGCCCAGAATCACGTTGCCACGGGTGGCATTTGCGTCTGCGCCGATGCGTTGCAGCATCACCAAAGGTGTTTTTCCGATGGAATCTTCAATGGTTGGGTATTTCATAGCTCACACTGTGCCATAATTTCGGTCTTCGCTTCTTCCTGCCCGGGTGGTGAAATTGGTAGACGCAGGGGACTCAAAATCCCCCGCCGCAAGGCGTGCCGGTTCGATTCCGGCCCCGGGCACCATAGCTTTCATGCTATCAAAGTTGAGTCAACAGGCTACGTCATTGGCTTAAATGACGGTTAGCTGGCATACGTCTCTGGCGTGCCACAAATCCTCCTTCACCGAGTTTCGACGCTTGCCGGGGCGCGAAAACACGACACGACGGTGGAACCAAACCAGAGCTGGCCACACTAATAGCTGATCCACGCATGAAAGACCACTACGCCGCCCTTGGGCTTGACAGCGCTGCGACGCTGGCTGATGTCAAAAAGGCGTTTCGCCAAAAAGCGGCGCTCCACCACCCAGACAGAAACGCCGCCGCCGACGCGCCGGCGCGCTTTCGGGCGGTGCAAGAGGCTTACGAAGTGCTGTCTGATGAGGCCAAACGCCAGGCTTACGACGACAACCGCCGCCGCAACCTGCTCGACAGCCCGATCGAGACGGCGCGCGAGATTTGGCAAAACTACTTTAACCCTTTACTTTGAAACCCAGGTGATATGAAAATCTCCCCCTTCTTCCTCCAGTTGCGCTCGGCCTACCAGGCTGAAATGGATGACCTGACGTTTGACTCCGAAGGGCGGGACGTGCTGCGCCAGCGCCTGACGCAAAGACGCCAGGAACTCGGCTTTTTGCTGCAGATGATCGAACTCAGCCCCGAGATGGTGGCGGTGATCTTCCACCAGGGCTTTCGCTTCCAGTCATCCGCCGTGATGGATCACCTGCTGACGCATGAATCGGATGAATTTCCAGACTGGGACAGCCTGGCCGACGCGGCGCAGCTGACCCCGTGGGCACACGACTTGACGCAAGTGATCCTGAAGGAGCCGATGGGCGAGTGGTTTTTGACAGTGGCTGCGGGTTTGGAGTACATGTACGGCAAGCCGCAAGCGGTGCCAGCCGCCCAAACTGCCGACGCCAGTGACGAAGGCGACGATGAAGAAGAGGGCGACGATCCGTTCAACGAATTTGACGCTGAGGAAGAAAAAGAAAACCGCGTGCGCGAAGAAGCCGGCGCCGACTGGATGGTCGAACAGGGTTTTGACCGCAAAGACTGAAACTTTGCGGGACAGACCGCAGCGACGCATAGCGAGCCAGCGCGGTCCTCAACGAATTAAATAGGAAGCCTTGATGAACCACCTTGCCCTGATCGCAAAAACCCAAAGCCTGATTGCCGCGGGCGACATCGTCGGCGCCGAGTCCGCCCTGGTCGAACTGGCCGACACCGAAGGCGACTCCGCGCTGATGCTGGTGCTGGCGCAGCTGCCGCCCAAAGACATCCTGGCGGTAATTCGCGAGTACGACAACTCCAAAGAGTCCATCATTAACATGGCGGTCACGCCCGCGCAGTTCGCCCGCGCAGTGGTGATTGAAAAGCAATACAAGGACCTGACCCGCACCCACCTGCGCGGCATGGTCAACTCGATCATTTTCAGGGAAGACGCTGATCCGGTTGAATTTTTAACCGCGATGGGCGACCTGGAAGGCGGCAGCGAAGCGCTGGCTGACTATTTTGAAGAGAAATGGAGCCGCATCGAAGCCTTTGCCCGTTGTGGCACGTTTGATCCGATGGAAGACGACGGCGAGATGCTGACCGAGGTCGCCTTGCTGGCCTCGGCCTATGTGAAGCCGCGCATCGAACAAGACGAAGTGGCCGACCAGGACTGGATGGAACTGGCCTGGCTATTGCGCCACGAATGCCCGGACCTGTTCATTGAAATGCTGATCGTGCTGCGCGCCAAAGCCCGTGCCTTTGAAGCGGGATTGGGAGAGGAAGAAGACACCGAAGAGGATGACGGCAAGGTCGAAACCGGCGACACCGACCGCGGTCAAGCCACGCCGGCGGCGCGTGAGTCGGACGAGGAATCGGCGATCTAGATGTCAACACGCCATGCCGCTGCGGGCGCGTCCATCTCGCTGTACGACGCCCGCCCGTTTTTTGAAAAAGCGCTGCAGTTTGGCGTGACAAACGGCATCCTCGATCAGCCAAAACTGGAGGCGATTGGCAGCGATGCGCCCAAAGGCATGGTGCAAATTGCGCGCTACTTTGGCAGCGAGTTCCTGCGCCCCGAGCTGGAAAAAGCCAAAGACCGAATCGTCAATCTGGTCAGCCTCTACCTGGAACACAGCAGCGGCGGCGACTTGAGAAAAGCGGCCGAGTCGCTGCGCGATCATTCCTTTTTGTCGCGCTCCAAAGGCGGCTCCGACATGCTGAAGGCCTTGATTGCCATGCCGCAGAACAGCCACTTCGGCATGAATGAGCACAGCGGTTTCACCGACGATCAGATTCCGCTGCTGGCCAAATGGTCGCTGCGAAGCTTGGCCGACTACCAAGCCGAATTCGCCAAACGCAGCCAGGTGGCGCAGGTGATCGACGCCGCCATCTGGCTGGCCGACGCCCTGGGGATGGAGGCCGCCGCGCTGGAAGACGCCGGCAAGGATGCCGAAGCGGTGATCCGCACCGCGCTGTTGGTGCTGGCCACCAAGCGCCGCGAAATGCCCGATTGGGTGGCGTTTGAAAAGATGATTGCCGCGCTGCGCAAAAAATACGGGACGGCCAACGCAGCAGGGCAAGCCGTCCTCCCGCTGACCGTTCCGAAAAACCTGCCCGCTCACTGCAAGACCGCTGTGGAAGCCGTGCGGCAGTCGGTGCTGGCTGACTTGCCGAAAATGTTGGACCCCAAGCTGCCGGCCAGAAAACTGTTTGACCAGACACCCGCCTTCATGGGCCGGTATTTTTGGCTGGAAGACGGCTTGAGCGAAGTGGACCACCATGACCGCTCGGCGTCCGTTGCCTGGGCCAAAGCCACCGGCGGGCACAGCGACGAAGGCTCGCTGCTCACGCTCTTCTTGTGCGTCGCCACCGGCAGCGCCTCCAAAACGCTGCTGACCGAAAAAGGTGCCGAAGCCTTGATTCGCAAGATTCGAAAAACCGGCTTCAACCCAGACTTGGCCGCCCAGTACATCCAGCATAACGCCCCGGCGCAGTACCAGGACGACTATGCGGCGCTGTGGCAGAGCTTCGTTGACGAGGCGCAGCCCACGCTGCAAAGCGACTTTGATTACGCGCTGACAGACGCGTTGGCCCTGCTGCGGCGCGAATGCAACGTGAAGTAGCGGTCAACGCAAGCGGACAACTAGATCCGCTTCAGCCTGGCGAATGTCAAGCAGCGAATCGAGCGCCTTCACCATGTCGGCGAAGCTGGCGTAGCCATGCTCCTTGGTGTCAAAGCTTGAGTCAAGACGCTTGATCATGTGCCATAGGGCACCCTGCTTGACCCAGGCATCGCCCTGGGTCTGAGACAGCAGGCGGATGGCGCGCGTGAGCATCGCGGCAGCCGACGCCCCCGCTTCTGACGGCGCGGCGGCTTCGACCAGATTTTCATAGTAGCGAAACTCATGGCAACTCTTGGCCCAATGCCGGTTGGTGGACTTGCGGTCACCGACCCCCATCAGGGTTCGGCCGGCGGCCTTGATCTTCTGCGCGACCGGCATGAAGTCGCTGTCGCCGCCAACGATCACCACGGTGCCGATATGGCCGAAGCGGCTGATGTCCTCCACGGCATCGAGACAGAGCCGGATGTCAGCCCCGTTCTTGGCGGATGCGCCGGGGGAGAACAGTTGAATCAGTTCGACGGCCCCCTGGAGCAGGACATCGCGGTAGCGACCAAAATACTGCCAGTTGCAGTAGGCCCGGTTGATGGCAATTGGCCCAAAAGAGGAGGCCAGGTCGACGATGGCCGGCACGTTAATGAGCGGCTCCTGGGACTTGAAGCGCCCATCCGGATTGTTGTAGGCGCCTTCTCCCAGCCGCGCTTCGACCAGGCTGGCGTGAAGATTCTCAAAATCCCAATACAGGGCTACCGACTTGTTTTCTTCGCTGTCGCTTCTATTCAAGATGTTCTCCCGGGCCTAACAAACCGGCGTTGACCGTCGGATACCGCAATTTCAGCCGCAGTTCACGTTTAAGGCGCGTGTTGTCCATGCGGCGCGACTCACTCATGAAACTCAGCAGCAGCAAGGGCAACTGCGCCGTGGCCGTGCTGCGCGCGACGCGCGGCGGACGCGCCAAGCCGTACAGGTCGGCCGCCAGATCAAAATAGTCGCCCATCTTGAGTTCGGTGTCGTCATTCACGTTGTAGATGCGCTGCGGCCGGCCGCGCCACAGCGCCGCGACGCAGGCGCGCGCCAGATCGTCGGCATGAATGTGGTTGGTATAGACGTCATCCGCCGCCTGCAGCACCGGCGTGCCCTTGAGCAGGCGCGGGCGCGGCGTGCCGCCATCGCGGTCGGGCGCGTAGATGCCGGGAATGCGCAGAATGCTGCTGCGCACCGGTGCGGCCCGGCCAAAGAAGCGGATGGCATTTTCAGCATCAATTCGCCTTCTAGCCCTTGGTGTATCTGCGCTAGTAGCTCTTGTTTCGATAGCAATTTCACCCTGGCAGTCGCCATAGACGCCACTGGTGGAGCCATAGACCAGGGCCCGCGGCAGGCTGCGTAGGCGCAAGGCACGAACCAAGGCCAGGGTGCGCGGGTCCACCCAGCCTTCGCCCGGCGGGGGCGCCAGGTGCACGACATGGCTAGACAGCCCGGCGAGTCGGCGCAGCGAGGCTGGTGCGTCCAGATTACCGAGCAAGGGCGTGATGCCACGGGCGCGCAATTCTTCGGTGCGATCTGCGCTGGAGGTGAGTCCCATCAGGCGCACCCGCCCGGACAGGGCTTGCGCCACCCGCAGGCCGACATCGCCACAACCGACGATCAACACACGGGCGCGGCGAAATCGGGCCGGCAAGGCGCCGGGGCGGGTGGCGTACAGGCTGGTATGGGGGCTTTGGTTTGAAGGCAAAATCGGGGGCTACTGAAGTGTTGAGGACAGCGCTTGTTGCGACGCAACTGCGGTCTGTCCCGCAACATGTTAACAATGCAACTTGCCCAAGGATACAGACAATATGACGCTCAGCGAAACCGGGACTCAAGCCTTCCAGATCACCGTACAACCCAGCGGCCGCGCGTTCACGACCAGCCCCGGTGAAGCGATTCTGGCCGCCGGCATTCGCGCCGGGGTGGGCCTGCCCTACGGCTGCAAGGACGGCGCCTGTGGCTCCTGCAAGTGCAAAAAACTGGAAGGCATTGTGGTGCATGGACCGCACCAGAGCAAGGCGCTGAGCGCCGAAGAAGAAGCCAACGGCTTTGTGCTCACCTGCTGCGGCGTGGCGCACAGCGACGTGGTGCTGGAGTCGCGCCAGGTGACGTCGGAGGGCGCTTTTCCGATCAAGAAGATGCCGACCCGGGTGAGCTTGATGGAAAAGAAATCGCCTGATGTGATGTTGCTCAAACTGCAGCTGCCGGCCAACGACAACTTTGGCTACCACGCCGGTCAGTATGTCGAGTTCCTGCTGCGCGATGGCGCGCGGCGCAGCTACTCCATGGCCAACGCGCCCCACACGCAAGTGGCGGGTGGCGGACTGGAGCTGCACATTCGCCACATGCCGGGCGGCAAATTTACCGACCATGTGTTCGGCGCCATGAAAGAGAAAGAAATCCTGCGCGTGGAAGGGCCGTATGGCAGTTTCTTCTTGCGGGAAGACAGCAACAAACCGATCGTGCTGCTGGCCGCCGGCACCGGCTTTGCGCCCATCAAAGCCATGATTGAACACATGCAATTCAAGGGCATCACGCGCGCCGTCACGCTGTACTGGGGCGGTCGGCGGCCCGCTGACCTGTACATGGATGCGTGGGTGAAAGGCAAGGCGGCTGAGATGCCGAATCTGCGCTACGTGCCGGTGGTGTCGCACGCGCTGGCGGAAGACGCCTGGACCGGCCGTACCGGTTTTGTGCACCAGGCGGTGTTGCAGGACTTCCCCGATCTCTCCAACCATCAGGTCTATGCCTGCGGTGCGCCCATCGTGGTGGACTCGGCGCGGGCCGCCTACACCACACAGGCCGGCCTGCCCGAGGATGAGTTTTATGCCGACTCTTTCATCACCGAAGCCGATAAGGCCCGGGATGCCGAAGCAGTCTGACATTACGCCAAGAGAAGCCGGCAGCCTGCGGAAATCTATGCAACAGAAAAAATTCAGCTCGTGCGCCACATCGCAGTTGTTGAGATTCGTCAATGAATTGACTCATGTTTTCTGTAAATATCCAACATTGCTACGTTAGCAACTATTGGGAGCGTCAACCATGAAGTCCGTCGATGTACTGATTCACTTACACCCCGAGTTGCCCCCGGAAGACCGGGCCAAGGTCGAGCACGAGGTGGGCGCGGCTGTCGGTGTAATTTCCGCGAACTTCGACCAACACAAGCATCCCCATTTACTGATCGTCCAGTACAACCCAGACGCGGTTCACTCCAGTGAAATACTCGAGCTGGTGAAGCGACTCGATCCGGCTGCTTCCTTGGTGGGCTTGTAACCAGTTTCTTACGCACATTCAGGCTGCAGAGCAGGCGGCCAAGTGAGCGACGGCGCGAAGCGGAGCGCCGATCCGACCGTGACGCCGACACGGCGACTGACAGTGAGGTTGGCTGCCGCCGACTCACGGCATGAAGGTGCGATTGGCCTACTCAATTTTGGGGTTGGCTGTCATACTGTTGACCCTAGGTGAAGGAGGCTGACATGTCTACGATCGAAGACGGCGAAAAATGGGCGGCGATGCAAACCGACTGGCAAGCAGTCAATCAGGAAGCGCGCCTCGCACGGTTTAGGGTGACCCAGGCTTTTGTGAAATCTGCTGCGGGGGACGGTTCTGGCCCAACGACGGCGCAGCTCGATCTGGCGGAAAAGCTCGAACAAGCCGCCGACGAAAAGCGGCTGGCGATGGACGAGTTTGTGAAGCAGGCTTTCGGCTGACCCTGCCGCATCGGCCGCCAACCGGACGAGTGGAGAAGCTCAAAGGTGGGTGCTGAAAAGTCCAGCATCCTTCCACAACGAGACCTCACTCGGTCTTGCCCCCCGCCTTGAACCATTGCCGGATAAGCAGCCGTTCCGCATCGGTGATGCCGGTGACGTTTTCCATCTGCACCTGTGCGCCATGACAGGTGGTGCAGCGCTGGGCCAGCGCGACTTGTATATTTTTATAGCCATTTTGGCCTATAGCCCCCGTGGAATATGCGTTAGTAGCTACTGAATTAGTA
>DAITMI010000044.1:0-22999 GCA_036835225.1 Rhodoferax sp.
GACAATGCGGCCGTAGCCGGTCGGGTCGGCAAAATCAATCGTCAACAACGCCAGCTGATTGCCGGCACAGGCGGCAATCAGCTGGCGCAGGGTGTCCGCTTGGATTAGCGGCACGTCCCCCGACAGCACGACGACCATGCCGTCATCCGGCAGCAGCGGCACCGCCTGCTGCAGCGCGTGGCCGGTCCCCAGCTGCGGCTCCTGACGCACAAAATTTATATCAAATCGGGCTGTAGCCCCCGCAGAATAAGCGAGTGTCGCTTCTACTTCGATAGCACCATGCCCGGTGATGACGACCACCTGACGCGCCAGCAGTGCCGCCGCGGTGTCCACCACGTGCTGCAACAAGGGGCGCCCGGCCAAAAGATGCAACACTTTGGGCAGTTTGCTTTTCATGCGCGTGCCTTTGCCGGCGGCCATGATCACCACATCCACCCCACTTGCCGTATCGCCATTTTTTGAAATAACTGTCATGTCTTTTTCCACTCCATCACTGATCCGACGGTTTCAATTTTTTCACATTATCGGCGTGCGGCTGGCGCTTCTCATCAGCCTGTCGTTGACCTTGGCCCTATCGGGCTGCAGCACCGTCAAACTGGCCTACAACAATGCACCTGAATTCAGCTACTGGTGGCTGGACGGCTACCTCGATTTCAATGAACCGCAATCGCTCAAGGTGCGCGCCGATCTGGCCACCCTGCTGGCCTGGCACCGGCAAAGCGAATTACCCGCTTATGTCAGCACACTGGAAAAGCTGCAGCGCATGGTCCCCGCCCAGGTCACGCCAGAACAGGTTTGCGCGCTGTATGCCGAACTCAAGCCGCGTTTTCAGACCCTCCTGGATCAGGCCGCGCCGGCGATCATCAGCCTGGCACCGACCCTCGGGCCGGAACAGCTTGAGCATCTGGCGCGCAAATTTGACAAACGCAACCTGAAATGGCGGGAAGAGTGGCAGGACGGCAGCCCGGCCGAGCGCAGCGCCCGGCGCCTCAAGCAACTGGTCGAGCGGGGCGAAATGCTCTACGTGCGGCTGGACGAGCCGCAGCTGGCGGTGTTGCGCGCCAGCGCGGCGGCGTCCGCCTTCGATGCCAGTTTGACTTACCGCGAAGCAGTGCGCCGCCAGCAGGACGCGCTGCAAACGCTGCACATCCTGCAGACCGGCAGCCTGACCGAAATGAGGGCCAAGACAGAGGTGCGCGCCCTGATCGACCGCGCCATGAACTCACCCCATGCGGCCTACCGCAACTATCGGGAAAAAATGACCCAGGCGAGTTGCCAAGCCTTTGCCATGCTGCACAACAGCACCACGCCGGCCCAGCGACTGAAGGTCATGGAAACGCTGCAAGATTACGAAACCGATGTCCGCATCCTGATGACCCAGGCACGCTAAGCCCAAACGCGCTCCGCTCCGCGCGGCAGACCGGGGGTCAAGCCTGCAGCGCGCTCCACATCGCCTTGTCGCGTTCGGCCGTCCAGATGCGCGGGTTTTTGATGCCGCTGGCTTCGTCAAAGGCGCGGCTCACGTCGAAGGGCAGGCAATGCTCGTAAATAAAGACCTGGCCAAAAATCGGATCCATGCTTTTGCGCGTGTGCGCCATAGCGGCTTTGAGGTCCAGCCCCTGGGCGGCGGCTTCCTGGCCACAACGGAACAGCGTTTCGACCCAGCTCTGGGTATAGTCCAGCGCCTTGTTCACATTGGCGGCGCCCTTCATGGCTTCGCCACGACCCGGCACAATCGCCTCCGCCTTGAGTGCGCGCAGCGCCTCCAGCGTGGCCGGCCACTCCTGCAACTGCGCGTCGCCGGTATAGACGCCAGCCTCGTACTCGACCAGATCGCCGGAGAACAGCACTTTTTCTGCCGCCACCCAGGCGATGGTGTCGCCCCGGGTGTGACCGGGGCCCGGATGCCAGATCTGCACCTTGACGCCGCCCAGATCCAGCGTCAGCTTGCCCGGTACTTCACCCCGGCTTGGATCGCCACCGCCAATCACCAGCGTCGGCCAGGTCAGTCCCGGCACCGAATCGGCACCGCGAAACAAACGCGGAAAGCGCTCCATCTCGCTTTGCATGTCCTGCGCGCCGCGCTCGATGATGAGTTCCAGCGTGCCTTGGCTGGCGATGACTTCCGTCGCACCTTCCGCCAGGTAGGCGCTGGCACCCAGCACGCGCACCGCATGGTAGTGGGTAAGCAGCACGTACTTGATCGGCTTGCTGCTGACGGTGCGAATGCGGGCGATCAGGTCTTGCGCCATGGCCGGTGTGGCGGTGGCGTCGCTGACCATGATGAATTGGTCGCCGATGATCACGCCGGAATTGGGATCGCCCTCAGCGGTATACGCCCAGCAGTGCGGGCTGAGTTGCTCAAACGTGATTTTTTTATCGGCCAGATCGGCCTGTGATGCAAACGCTTTGGTCGGGGGGGTGCTGGTCATTCAGTTCTCCATTGAGGCGATTAGTTTAACTAAACGTAATGCATTACGCATGGTGAAATTTAATCGACGAACTGGCAAGCGAGCTACACCGGCCACACGACGCCGTGGTCGTTCAGGATCGCGTCCAGCGGCATGTCGTGCGCTTCGGGCTCGAAATCAGGCAGAAAGCCCGACGAGAAGCCCAAACCGACGGTGAGCGGCCGCGGCTCCAGCGTGGCCAGCATGCGGTCATAAAAGCCACCGCCGTAGCCAAGCCGATAGCCGCCCGGCGCATAACCCACACACGCCACAAACAGCAGCGTGGGCACGATCACCTCGGTGTCCTTGGGCTTGGGGATGCCATAGGCATCTTCTTCCATCGGACAGCCTGGATACCAGGCATGAAAGGTCATGGTCTTGTGAACTTTGTCCACCACCGGCAATCCAATACGGCGGGGTTGGGGCTGATCGAGCAGTTCGCCGTCTTCCTTCCAGCGGTGCAGGGCCGGGAGCGGGTCAAATTCGCCCTTGATCGGCCAGTAGGCGCCAATCACCGCATCCGGACGGCCCAGCAGCCAAATGCGCATCACGCGCTGCAAAAGATCGGCGCGTTGTCGTCGATCCGGCAGGTTCAGACGTTGCTCAATGAGAAGCTTGCGAAGGGCTTTTTTTTCAAGCGCCCTTTTTTCATCAGAGTTATCCATAATCCCCACATGCAGTTTCACACCATTTTGACATCGATTGCGCTCTTGGGGTGTCTTGCGCTGTCCGCCATTGCCCCGGCCTACGCCCAGGCCAAAGCGCCGGGCAAAACCCAGGCAGACGAGGCAATTCTGGACATGAGCCAGGCCTTTAAAAAAGTGGACAGCAAGCGCCTGAGCGCGCTGCTGCCGCAGGTGCGTGGCCATGTGCTGGAGCCGTGGGGCGCCTACTGGGAGCTGCGCGCCCGCCTCGACACGGCGACCCCAGGCGAGATTCAGGCCTTTCTGACCCGCTTTGCCGGCACCTACCAGGAAGACCGGCTGCGCAACGACTGGCTGCTGCTGCTCGGCAAGAACCGGGAGTGGGGCACCTTCCTGGCCGAATACCCCAACTTCCGCATGAATGACGACCGTTCCGTGCGCTGTTATGCCTTGCTGACCGAATTCAACGCGCGCGAACTCGATGTCGCGCGTCAGGTCGAAGACTTGTGGCTGGCGCAGCGTGACGCCGATGACGGCTGTGCTGCCGCAGCCGAGCAGCAAATCAAGGCGGGCAAGCTCAAGCCCCATAGCGCCTGGCTGCGGGCACGCCTTGGCATGGAAAACGACCGCCCGCGCATGGTCAGCCAGTCGGTGGGTCTGCTCAACGCCGACTGGGCCAGTACGGCCAGTGCCATCTACGCCAACCCCAGGCACTACCTCGACGGCAAGCTGCTGGCCCTGCGGCCCCGCACCAAAGAGCTGGTCACGCTGGCCATGATCCGCCTGGCCGTCAGTGAGCCCGACGCGGCCGCCATCGAGATCGACAAACTGCGCTGGAAGACCCAACTGACCCAGGAAGAACGCAGTTGGGTCTGGGGCGCGATCGGCAAGCGCGCCGCCATGCGCCTGTCAGATGGCGCCATCGCCTATTTCCTGAAGGGGCAGGACCAGTTCATGCAGGACGACCAGCTCGCCTGGAAGGTCCGCGCCGCACTGCGCGCCGGCAACTGGGCGCAAGTGTCCACCGCCATCGCCGCCATGAGCGAGGGCCAGCGCAAAGACCCCAGCTGGGTCTATTGGCGGGCCCGCGCGCTGCTGTCCCAGGCCAAGGGGGAGGCAGACCGTGCCGAAGCCACCCGTCTGCTGACCAGCATTGCCGGCGTCGGCGGTTTTTACGAGCAGCTGGCGCTGGAAGAGCTGGGCCAGCGCATCACCGTGCCCGAGCGGCCGACGGCCCTCACGCCGGAAGAGAAGGACACCGTGCGTCGCAACGCCGGCCTCAACCGTGCCCTGTACGCCATTGACATCGGTTTGCGCAGCGAGGGCGTGCGCGAGTGGAACTACAGCACCAACCTGCACCAACGCGGCGGCATGAGCGACCGCGAACTGCTGGCCGCAGCCGAGCTGGCCTGCCAGCACGAGGTGTGGGACCGCTGCATCAACACCAGTGAACGGACCAAAAGCGTGATCGACTTCGAGCAGCGCTTCCCGATGCCGCACAAGGACGCGGTGCTGCAACGCGCCACCCAGATCGGCCTGGACCCGGCCTATGTGTACGGCCTGATCCGCCAGGAAAGCCGCTTCATCATGGACGCGCGCTCGGGCGTCGGCGCCTCCGGCCTGATGCAGGTGATGCCGCCCACGGCGCGCTGGACCGCCAAGAAAATCGGCTTGACCAGCTTTCAGCCACACCAGATCACCGACCGGGATACCAATATTGCCATTGGCACGGGTTACCTCAAGCTGGTGCTGGACGACTTTGCGGGCTCCATGCCGATGGCCGCCGCCGCCTACAACGCCGGCCCCGGCCGCCCCCGAAGCTGGCGCGGCCAGAGTGGTGCGCCGGTGCTGGAAGCCGCCATCTGGGCGGAAAACGTGCCGTTCACCGAGACCCGTGATTACGTGAAAAAAGTGTTGTCCAACACCACCAACTATGCGGCGCTGATCACCGGCCAGCCGCAGTCGCTCAAGAGCCGCCTGGGTCTGGTCGGGCCCCGGGACGCCGGCGCCACGGCGATGAGCAGCGACTTGCCCTGACAAAACCGGCGGGCTGCGGCCTGTGCGCTAGCATGGCCGCTTTGGAGACCCCCATGCTCAAACTCTACATCGGTAACAAGAACTACTCGTCCTGGTCCATGCGTCCGTGGGTGCTGCTCCAACAGGCGGGCATCCCGTTTGAAGAAGTCAAAGTCCGGTTTGACTCGTTCGACGCCGGGTCCACCTTCAAGACCACGGTCAATGCCCTGGCGCCCACCGGCAAGGTGCCCATCCTGGTGGACGGTGCGCTGGTGGTGTGGGACAGCTTGGCTATCGCGGAATACGTGGCCGAGCAATTTCCCGAGAAAGAGCTTTGGCCGGTTGACAAAAACGCGCGGGCGCGGGCGCGCAGCGTCTGCGCCGAGATGCACGCCGGGTTCAGCGCCTTGCGCGGCCACTGCCCGATGAACATTGAAGCCGACCTGGCGAACTCCGGCGCCCTGATCTGGCGTGACAAACCCACGGTCCGGTCGGACGTGGCCCGCCTGATGGCGATGTGGCAGGCGCTGCTGGCCGAGCATGGCGGGCCACTGCTGTTTGGCAGCTTCACGGTGGCCGACGCCTACTTCGCCCCGGTTTGCATGCGCCTGAAAAGCTACGCGCTGCCGCTGCCGCCGGCGATTGCGGCTTACGTGGCACGGGTGTGCGCCCTGCCCGGCGTGCAGGCGTGGATGGCGGACGCCCTGGCCGAGAAAGATTTCCTCGATTTCGAAGAGCCCTACCGGTTGACCGGTACAACCCTGGCAGGCTGACATGCAGATCTACCTGGTGGGGGGTGCGGTGCGGGATGCGCTGCTGGGGTTGCCGGTGAAGGACCGGGACTGGGTGGTGGTGGGCGCCACGCCGGACGCGCTGATGGCGCAGGGCTTCCTGCCGGTCGGCAAGGACTTTCCGGTGTTTCTGCACCCGCAGAGCCGCGAAGAATACGCACTGGCCCGCACCGAGCGCAAAACCGCGCCCGGCTACCACGGCTTTCTCGTCCACGCCGCGCCCGACGTGACGCTGGAAGAAGACCTGGCACGGCGCGACCTTACTATTAATTCAATAGCTGTTCACGCATATTCCACGGGGGCTACAGGCCAATTTGATGCAAAATTTGGGAAATCTACCAGCCTGGACCCCCAACTGTGGCAATCCTCCGGTGCGCTGGTGGACCCTTACGGCGGGCAGCAGGACCTGGCGCGCAAGGTATTTCGGCATGTCACCGCGGCGTTTCGTGAAGACCCGGTGCGCATCCTGCGCGTGGCCCGGCTGGCGGCGCGCTTTGCCGACTTCACGGTCGCGCCGGAAACCCTGCAACTGATGCGCGACATGGTGCAATCCGGCGAAGTCGATCATCTGGTCCCGGAGCGCGTCTGGCAGGAACTGGCCAAGGGCCTGATGGAAAACACGCCCTCGCGCATGTTCGCGGTGCTGCGGGACTGTGGCGCCCTGGCGCGCCTGCTGCCCGAGGTCAACCCGCTGTGGGGGGTGCCGCAGCGTGCCGACTACCACCCCGAGATTGACACCGGCGTCCACCTGCTGCTGGTGCTGGACATGAGCGCCCGCTTGCAGGCGTCCCTGCCGGTGCGTCTGGCCTGCCTGTGCCACGACCTGGGCAAAGGCAACACGCCAGCCCACCTGCTGCCCGAGCATACCGGCCATGAAGAACGCAGCGCCCGCCTGCTCAAAGGCATTTGCGAGCGGCTGCGCATCCCCACCGACTGCCGGGAACTGGCCGAGGTGGTGGCGCGCGAGCACGGCAACATCCACCGCAGTGGCGATCTGGGCCCGGCGGCGCTGGTGCGCCTGCTGGAGCGCTGCGACGCCTTTCGCAAGCCGCAGCGCTTTGGCGAGGTGCTGCTGGCCTGCGAGTGTGATGCGCGGGGGCGGCTGGGGCGGGCCGAGTCGCCCTACCCGCCCGGCCCGCGGCTGCTGGCCGCCCTGTCGGCGGCACAGCAGGTTGCTACACATGTGATAGCTGAAAAGGCAATGGCGGCGGGGGTCAGCGGCAAAAATATCGGTGGATTGATTCACCTGGCCCGGGTCGAGGTGATCCGGGAAAGTCTGCCGTCTGCGGGCGACACCCGCCATGGGATACTGCAGTCTGAGCGCGCCGATTGACGCTTTCCCCGTCATTTCAATTTTTTCCTTCTCAGTGTGAACGAAGACCCCACCCCACCTTCTGACAATCCCGCCGGCCCAAGCCCGCAGTGCAATCCGCCGGGCCTGTACCCGCCTGAGCAGGAGCGGGACGACCGCGAGAACCCCTGGAAGCTGGCGCTGGAAAGCTCCGGCGAAGGCGTCTGGGACTGGAACGTGCTGACCGGCGAGCAGACCCACTCCCACCGCTGGAAAGAGATGCTCGGCTATGCGGCCGATGAGATTGGCAACGGTTACCACGAGTTTGCCAGCCGGCTCCACCCGGACGACCTCGCCCCGGTCCAGGCCGCCGCTGCCGCCTACCTGGCGGGCCGCGCACCGGGCTATGCCGTTGACCTGCGTCTGCGCTGCAAGGACGGTTCCTGGAAATGGGTGCTGGCCCGTGGCATGGTGGTCAGCCGCGATGCCCGGGGCCAACCCTTGCGCATGATCGGCACCCACACCGACATCAGCGAGCGCAAGCAGGCCGAGGCCGAGTTGCGTGAGCTGAACCTGCAACTGCTTGAGAAATCCGGGCTGCTGCAGACCACGCTGGCCAGCATCAGCCAGGGCATTTTCATGTTGGATGCCGACGGCCGGGTCAGCACCTTCAACCCCCGGGTCTGTGAGTTGCTGGATCTGCCCGCGAGTTTTTTGGCGACCCGTCCGACCACGCAGGCCTTGACCCTGTACCAACTGGCACGGGGCGACTTCGGCCCCGCCTCGCAGCTGATCGACAGCCCCGTGCGCAATTACGTGATGAGCACGGCGAAGGGGGTCAAGGCAGTACTGCCGGACCACTATTTGCGTGTGACACCGGCCGGCCGCACCCTCGAGGTCAAGACCCAGACCCTGCCCAACGGCAGCCTGGTGCGCACCTTCGCCGATGTGAGCGACTACGTGCAGGCCGAGGCGGCTCGCCAACGGCTGGACCTGTTGCTTGAGGCCACGCAAGCCATTGCCAAGGTGGGCGGCTGGGACGCCGATATTGCCAACGACCGGGTGTTCTGGACCGCGGGCATTTACCGCCTGCTGGAAACCTCGGCGCAGGACTACACCCCGACGCCGGCCACGGCCCATCAGTTTTTCACAGCGCCGGCGCGGGCGCTGATCAAGAGCTCCTACGGCGATGGCGTTACCCAACCGAAGACGCATGATCTGGAACTGGAAATGATCACGGCCCGGGGCCGGCACATCTGGGTCCATTCCATGGGCACGACGACCTGGAAACAGGGCAAGCCCGTGCGGCGCACGGCGGTGATGCAGGACATTACCGAACGCAAGCAGAGTGAGGCGGCATGGCGGGACAACGAGGCGCGCTGGAAACTGGCGCTGGAAAGTACCGGCGACGGGGTCTGGGACTGGTATGTCCAGACCGGCGAGGAGTTTTTCTCGCAGCGCCTGATCGAGATGTATGGCTTTGGCGAGCACGACATACGCAACCGCGCCGACGAATTCGACGCGCGCATCCACCCCGATGACCTGGCCCAGGTCCAGCAGGACCGCCAGGCCCATCTTGACGGCCTGACGCCCACCTACTTCAACGAGCACCGCGTGCGCTGCCGGGACGGCAGCTGGAAATGGGTGTTGACGCGGGGCATGGTCATCAGCCGTGATGCCGAGGGCCGGCCACTGCGCATGACAGGCACCCACACCGACATCACCGAACGCAAGAAATCAGAAGCGCTGATCTGGCAACAAGCCCATTTCGACGCCCTGACCGGCCTGCCCAACCGCAACATGCTGCGCGACCGGCTGGAGCAGGAGATCAAGAAGAGCAAACGCGACAGTCTGCAATTCGCCTGTCTGTTCATCGACCTGGATCACTTCAAGGAAGTCAACGACACGCTCGGCCATGACAGCGGCGACCTGCTGCTGATTGAGGCTGCGCGCCGCATCCGGAGCTGTGTGCGCGAGGCCGATACGGTGGCGCGCATGGGTGGCGACGAGTTCACCGTCATCCTGACCGAGGTGAGCGACGCCGTCAGCACGGAGAGCATCCTGCAAAAACTCCTGCAGGCGCTGGAGGCTGTGTTCCAGCTCGGCGAGGAGCGGGTTTTTGTGTCTGCCAGCATTGGCATCACGATCTACCCGCTGGATGCGACCGAGATTGAAGACCTGTTCAAGAACGCTGACCAGGCGCTGTATGCCGCCAAAGGGGCGGGGCGCAACCGTTTCAGCTTTTTCACCCCGGCCCTGCAAGAAGCAGCACAAGCCCGGGTGCGGCTGACCAATGACCTGCGCAGCGGTCTGGCCGGCCAACAGTTCCGACTGGTTTACCAGCCGATCATCGAGTTGGCCACCGGGGCCGTGCGCAAGGCGGAGGCGCTGATTCGCTGGCAACACCCGACGCGCGGCACCGTCAGCCCGGCCGATTTCATCCCGATCGCCGAAGCCAGTGGCCTCATTGTCGATATCGGTGACTGGGTGTTCCAGCAGGCAGCGCAGCAGGTGCAGCAGTGGCGCGCCGCGCTGGACCCCCAGTTCCAGATCAGCGTCAACAAGTCGCCGGTGCAGTTTCACCATGGCAATGCCAACAAGCCGTGGCTCAGCCAGCTGCAAACGCTGGGCTTACCCGGCGACAGCATCGTGGTGGAAATCACCGAAGGGCTGCTGCTGGCCACCAGCAGCAGCGTGACCGACCAGCTGCTGGAACTGCGCGATGCCGGGATTCAGGTGTCACTGGACGACTTTGGCACCGGCTATTCGTCGCTGTCCTACCTGCAGAAATTTGACATCGACTTCATCAAGATCGACCAGTCCTTTGTGCGCCACCTGATTGCCGGCTCCACCGATCTGGCCTTGTGCAAGGCCATCATCGTGATGGCGCATGAACTGGGCATCAAGGTGATTGCCGAGGGCGTTGAAACCACGCTGCAGCGCGACCTGCTGGCCGCTGCCGGTTGCGACTATGCGCAAGGCTACCTGTTTGCGCGGCCGATGTCAGCACCGGACTTTGAAGCCTTCCTGGCCGAGCGCGGCAACTGACCGCGCATGGCAACGGTCATCCCGGCGCTGCGCCGGGATGGCGGGATGGCGGATCGAGCCCGCCATGCCAGCCGCCTAAGCCGCCAGGACAAGGGCCAGGCGCCCTCAGGCCACCAGCGCCAGCGCGGCGAAATCGCCGACGCGCTGACCCAGGCCGGCCGGCACCAGCTCGCAGCCGTCGGTTAACGCCGCCAGTTTGCCGCGCAGCTGCGCCCGCAAGCGGGGCAGCAGCAGCTCGCGGTGATGCCAGAACACGCTGCCGCCGAGGCTGATGCGCGCCAGGTCGAGCGTCACCACCAGGTTGTACAGGGTCCGACCCATCACCCGACATAAGTCATCAATAATGGCTGCAGCCCGCGCATCTCCTGCCTGAGCAGCTTCAAAAAGCATAGCAGAATCGACATACCCGAGGGGCGCAAAGCGGCGCGCAATGGCGTTGCCGGCCACCAGACTTTCGACGTCACCGACATTGCCGCAACCACACAGGGCGTCATCGTTGTCACTCACAAACAGATGGCCGGCGTGGCCGGCATTGCCGTTCTTGCCGCGCAGCACATGGCCATCGACGCACAGGCCCACGCCAATGCCGGTGCTCCAGGTCACATAGGCGCAATTTGCCAGCGCTTGGCCATTGACCTGCAACGCGCCCCAGCGCCGCTCGGCCGCCAGGGCGGCGATGCCGTCATTTTCCACCCGCACCTGGGGGAAGAACTGGCGCAATGGCGCTTCCAGCACGGCCGTGGTCCAGTCGTTGGGCAAGCCACGCGCCGGGCCGGCCAGCCCGCCGCAGATATTGGGTGCAGCCAACTCCACCCTACCGTCGCGCAACACAAACGGGCCGCAGGAGGCCACCCCCACCGCCGACAGATCGCCGGTCGTCACGCCGGCGGCCTGGCAGCTTTGCCCCACCAGGCGGATCACTTGCCGCGCCAGCGCATCATTGGCGCCCTCTTTGGCGGTTGGCTCGGTCACACGGCCCCGCAGCCCGCGCGCATCGGCAATGCTGACCGCCACCTTGCTGCCGCCGATGTCCACGCAGGCCAGCGGCGCGGCACCCGCGGCCAACTGAACGCCGTCAGCCCACACGGGCGTGCTCACGGGCCCAGCGCACGATGTCGGCGGCGCCCATGGCACCGGGCTGGCGCGCCACTTCTCGCCCATTGGAGAACAGCGCCAGGGTCGGAATGCTGCGGATATTGAAGCGCGCGCCCAGATTTTGGGCCGCTTCGGTATCGACCTTGACCAGTCGGAAGCGCGGCTCCAGCTCGGCCGCTGCCTGCTCAAACGCCGGTGCCATCTGGCGACACGGTCCGCACCACGGCGCCCAGAAATCCACCAGCACCGGAATCTGGCTGCGGTTGATGTGACGGTCAAAATTGCTTTCATCCAGCGCCAGCGAATGCGCCACAAAGAGCGCTTTGTGGCAACTGCCGCAATCAGGCGCGTTGGCCAGATCAGCACTGCGCACCCGGTTGGTGGTGTGGCAGTGGGGACAAACAATGTGCAGAGAATCAGTCATAGCAATACCTTTCAATGTATCAAATTGAGCCCAAAGCGGCGGGCTTCAAGCCCTTGGCCCTTTGGTGCGGGCTAGATCAGCTTGGACACCAGGCTGGCCAGCAGGCTGAGCACCATCGTGCTGGCCAATGGAATATTCCAGTCGCGGCCAAACAGCCTGAAACGGAAATCACCCGGGAGTTTGCCAAACCCCAGCTTATGCAGCCAGGGCGTGAGCGCGTTGATCAGCAGCAAGGCGAGAAAGATGACGAAAAACCAGCGTAGCATGGATTGCAGCGGCTCAGGGCTTACAACGTATGGGTGCGGTCGCCGTGCGAGAAGCCCATGGCCTCCCACGGTTCGCCCTTGTACAGGCCGATGACCTTGAACAGCTCGCCCATTTCATGCTCCATGATCAACCGTTGCGCCTGCACGCGCGCCGCCAGCGGTGCCGCGTCCAGCTTGGGCCCCAGGCCGCAATTGATCAGAAAGCGCGCCTGGGTGCAATAACCCAGCACATTCAAGCCGGCCTCCTGGGCGGCCAGGGCGATGCCGGTGAAATTGACGTGGGCGGTGATGTCTTTCGGCCCGACGTCCGCCAAGGGGTCGGGGTCGGCGCGGTGGCTGCGGTGGCACATCACCGTGCCCATGTGGCGCTGCGGGTGGTAGTACTCATGCTCGGGGAAGCCATAGTCAATCAAAAAGGCCGCCCCGACGGTGAGCTTGTCGGCCAGCGTGCGGATAAACGATTCGGCCTGGGGATGGATTTCGGTCAGGTAGTCATGCGGCCCTTCAATGTCCACCGGCGGGCGCAGCGCGGTGGGACGATCCTGCCACACGAACCGAGGCGTCTCGCCCGCCGTCTGCACCGCCAGGGCCACGCCGCGCTCGAACCAGACGCCCGCCACGCGGGCCAGCAGTTTCACCGGCATGGCATCCAGTACCTCGTTGCCGAGCACCACCCCGTTCAGGGTGTCGGGCAAGGCACTGACCCAGTGCACGATGTGGGCAAATTTTTCAAGCTTTTTCTGCTGGCGCGCGCGCAGGCTGCCCGACAAATCCACAATGCAGTAACGCTGCACCGGCCGACCCAGTGCCGCCAGCGCTTCCAGCAATTGCAGCGCCAGTGCGCCGGAGCCGGCGCCAAACTCCCAGATCTCATTGGTTTGCGTCACCTGCAAGGCCTGCGCCACTTGGGCCGCCAAGGTCTGGCCAAACAAGGGCGACAGCTCGGGGGCGGTGACAAAATCGCTACTGGCCACGCGCTCACCGGCCTGCACGGCATAGGGCATGGTGCCGAATTTGGTGCTGTCATTGGCGTAGTAGCCCAAGCCCGGCGTGTACAGGGCCAGCGCCATGAATTCATCAAAGCCGATCCAGCCGCCCTGCGCGGCAATGACCTGCGCCATATGGGCCTCTAAGGCGCTCGTTAAACTGTAGGGTGTTGTCATCACAGCCTGAATTGTCCCCGAATGTCCGCTCCCTCTCCTGCCCGCACGGTTCTTGTCACTGGCGCCGCCAAACGGCTGGGGCGGGAAATTGCGCTCGCGCTGGCCAAAGACGGCTGGCGGGTGGCGGTGCATTACCGGGATTCACTCGAAGATGCTACAAAAACAGTAGCTGACTGCACCCGACTGGCGGGGACTAGCGCCGCATTTCGTGCCAACTTGACGAATGAGACGGCGGTGCGACACTTGCTGCCGCAAGTCATTGCCGAGTTCGGCCGGGTGGACGCCGTGGTCAACAGCGCCTCCACCTTTGAGCACGACACCGCCTCGACGTTCAGCTTTGCCGCCATGGAAAAACACATGCGCAGCAACACCGGCGCGGCTATTTTGTTGGCGCAAGCGCTGCACGATCACGTCAAAGCCCGCGGCGACAACGCGCAGGCCCCAGATGACGACGCCGGCGTCGATCCGGCCCTGCCGGCCCGGGGCGTGGTGGTGAACCTGCTGGACCAGAAATTATGGAACCAGAATCCCGATTTTTTCAGCTACACGCTGTCCAAAGCGGCCCTGGAAGCCGCCACCACCATGCTGGCGATGGCGCTTAGCCCGCAGCTTCGCGTCGTCGGTGTGGCGCCCGGCCTGACCCTGACCAGCCATCTGCTGACGCAGGAAAAATTTGAAGCGCTGCACCGGCTCTCGCCGCTGGGCCGCTCGTCAACGCCGGCCGATGTGGCCGCCACCGTAAAATTTGCAATCGACAACCAGTCCATCACCGGCACCACGCTGCTGGTCGATGGTGGTCAGCACCTGATGAAATTCGAGCGCGATTTTTCCATGCTGTGATGCGCTGCAGCCAACCATCCTATCCACCATGCCCCACACCTTAGGTCAGCAGACCCTCACGCTCACCGGTTTGCGTTTTGACGCCAACCTGGGCATTCTGGAGCTGGAAAAAACCGCGCCACAGCCGATTCAGGTCGATGCCGAACTCAGCCTGGGTGTTCAACCGCTGCTGCCGTGTGATGATGACATCAACCATGTGCTGGACTACCGCAAAGTGCGCAAAATCATCATTGACGAGTGCACCGCCGTGCATGTGAATCTGCTGGAAACCCTGATCGGCAAACTGGCCAACCGGCTGATGCAGCTGCCCGGCGTGCAGGGGGTGCGGGTGAAGATTGCCAAACTGGAAATTTTTGACGACTGCGAAGTCGCCCTTCGCATCGAAACCGGCCAATGGGGACAGGAAAAAAATACATGAGTGCAGTCTGGATCGACAACGAAATCGCAACGCCAGCCCCGCTGGCCGACGCGCCCGCACTGAAGGCACCCGCCATCGAGCGTGAAATCCACAAGCTGGAAAGACGTCTGCGTCACCAGGTCGGCAAAGCCATCATCGACTTCAACATGATTGAAGAGGGCGACCGCGTCATGGTGTGTGTCTCGGGCGGCAAGGACAGCTACGGCATGCTGGACATTTTGCTCAAGCTGCAGGCCAAGGCCCCGATCAAATTTGAGTTGATTGCCGTCAACCTGGACCAGAAGCAGCCCGGCTTTCCGGACCATATCCTGCCCGCCTACCTGAAAAACCTGGGGGTGCCGTTTCACATTGAAACGCAGGACACCTACAGCATTGTGAAAAAGGTGATTCCTGAAGGCAAGACCATGTGCAGCCTGTGCAGCCGGCTGCGCCGCGGCATTTTGTACCGCGTCGCCGACGAGTTGAAGATCACCAAGATTGCGCTGGGCCACCACCGTGACGACATGCTGCAAACCTTCTTTCTCAACATGTTCTTTGGCGGCAAACTGAAAGGCATGCCGCCGAAACTGGTGAGCGACAACGGCGGCCACATCGTGATCCGGCCGCTGGCCAACGTGGCCGAGAAAGACCTGACGCGCTGGGCCGCACATCGCCAGTTCCCGATCATTCCCTGCACCCTGTGCGGCAGCCAGGAAAACTTGCAGCGCAAACAAATCGGCAACATGCTGCGCGAGTGGGAAAAACAATACCCCGGCCGCACCGAGACCATGTTCACCGCGCTGCAAAACGTGGTGCCCTCGCACCTGATGGACACGGCGCGCCACAACTTCAAGGACATCCAGACCACCGGTGTGCCGGACGCCGATGGCGACAAGGTGTTTGACGAGGAAACGTTCCCGCTGGCGTCCCTGCCCAGTCTGCAGCTGCTCAGCATTCAAGTCTGATTCTTTCGAGTCATGTTCACGGGAGGTCTCATGTTCAGGTCATTGCTTGCTGTTGTTTTTGTTGCTATGGGGCTGGCCGGCTGCGGCACCGTCCGGCTGGTGGACACCGACGTGCGCAGCTACGCGACGCCGTCCGGGGTGCCGCTCGGCGCCAGCTACCGCTTTGAGCGCTTGCCGTCGCAGCAGGCCAATGCGGCGCAGCAAACCCGGCTGGAGGCGATGGCGCAGCAGGCGCTGGCCAAAGTCGGACTGCGCCGCCATGACACCGCGGCCAGTTACAGCGTGCAGGTGTCGGTCGGCATGAAAGTCGATCCGTATTCGCCGTGGGATCGGCCCGCCATCAGCGGCGGGGCGGGCTGGAACCTTGGCGTTGGCATTCACACCGGCAATGTACTGATTGCAGGCGGCGGCCCCGTCCTGGGCATGCCCGGTTTTGGCCTGGGCGAGCAGCCCTACTACTGGCGCCAGATCAGCCTCGTCATCCGCCACCTGGGCACGAATCAGGTGGTGTATGAGACCCATGCCGCGCACGACGGGCGCTGGGCTGACAGCGCGGCGGTCCTGCCGGCCATGTTGGACGCCGCCCTGACCGGATTCCCCAATCCGCCAGCGGGCGTGCGCCGCATCAACATCGAAATTCCCCGCTGAATATGGCCCCCACGCTCGGCACTTCGTGTCCTCCCTGCCCCCCTGGGGGGCTGATCCGTCTTGGGGCGGCCCGGCGCCGGATCTAATTAGGATTACACCCATGCAAGTCACCCGCATCATCGCCATTCGTCACGGCGAAACCGCCTGGAACGTGGCCACCCGCGTCCAGGGGCAACTCGACATCGGACTGAACGAGACGGGGCGCTGGCAAGCGCGCCGGGTGGCGCAGGCCTTGGCGAGCGAGTCCATCACAGCGATCTACGCCAGCGACTTGTCACGCGCCTGGGACACGGCGCACTCGATCGCCAACGCCACCGGCCAGGCCCTGCAAGCCCACCAGGGCTTGCGCGAGCGCGGTTTTGGGGTATTGCAGGGCCAGACCCATGCTGAGATCGAGGCCAACTGGCCCGAACAGGCCCTGCGCTGGCGCCAGCGCGACCCGCTGTGGGCGCCGGAGGGCGGCGAGTCCCTGCTGGACTTGCAGGCACGCATCACCCGCACCACCTCCGAGTTGGCAGCCCGGCATGTGGGCGAGCAAATCGTGCTGGTGGCCCATGGCGGCGTCATGGACATGCTGTACCGCGCCGCCACCAGGCAGGAATTGCAGGCCCCGCGCAGTTGCAACCTGGGCAACGCCGCCATCAACCGCCTGTTGTGGACGCCCGATGGCCTCACGCTGGTGGGCTGGTCAGACACGCGCCATCTGGACGACGAAGAAACCCTGGATGAAATGACCACCTGATTGAGGTGGCGCGGCCAGCCGCTTCCGGCTCAAAACAGATCAACGTCACTGTTCGGCGGTGTCACCCCCAGATGCCGGTAGGCGGCCAAGGTGGCGATGCGGCCGCGCGGCGTACGCTGCAGGTAGCCTTGCTGAATCAAATAGGGCTCGATCACATCTTCAATCGTTTCGCGCTCTTCGCCGATGCTGGCGGCGATGTTGTCCAACCCGACCGGGCCACCGTCAAAGCGGTGGATCACCGCCTCCAGCAGCTTGCGGTCCATCAGATCAAAACCCTGCGGATCGACATCCAGCATGGCCAGCGCGCGATTGGCGATGTCCAGCGTGATCTTGCCCACCCCTTTGACGTCGGCATAGTCACGCACCCGGCGCAGCAGCCGGTTGGCAATGCGCGGCGTGCCACGGGCGCGGCGGGCAATCTCGAAGCCGCCTTGTTCATCGGTCGGCACATTGAGCAGACCGGCACTGCGCTTGACGATGCGCGCCAGTTCTTCGGGCGTGTAAAACTCCAGCCGCGCCACGATGCCAAAGCGGTCGCGCAGCGGATTGGTCAGCATGCCGGCCCGGGTGGTCGCGCCCACTAACGTGAAAGGCTGCAGATCGAGCTTGATGGAGCGCGCCGCTGGCCCCTCGCCAATCATGATGTCGATCTTGTAGTCTTCCAGCGCCGGATACAGGATTTCCTCCACCACCGGGCTGAGGCGGTGAATCTCGTCAATGAACAGAACGTCGTTTTTTTCCAGATTGGTCAGCAAGGCGGCCAGGTCTTTCGGTTTTTCAAGAACCGGACCGCTGGTTTGACGCAAGTTAACACCCAGTTCGTGCGCGATGATGTGGGATAGCGTGGTTTTACCCAACCCAGGCGGACCAAACAGCAATACATGGTCCAATGCCTCGTCGCGCATTTTGGCCGCGCTGATAAAAATCTCCAGCTGCTCGCGCACCTTGGCTTGCCCGACGTACTCGTCCAGCAGCTTGGGCCGCAGGGCGCGCTCAATCGCCTCCTCGTTGGGTGAGGCCGGGGCGGCGGACACCATGCGTTTGGGCGGGGGGGGGGCAAAATCGTCGGTCTGAATGCTCACGGGGATGGGGCAGCTGAATGGAGCTTGACTATAGCGCGCAGCGGGACGGCCCCGTTCAAGTGCGCAGTCAAATATGCCGATAACAGCCACAAACCCGTCTTTTTCCGGACACCCTGATCATCGTGTACACCCACTGGCTCCGCCTGACATGAAAACGACTCGCCTGCTGCACCTTCTCCATGGCCCTCTGTTGCAGGGCGATCGTCCTGACGTCAACGTTTCGCGGCCATGGACGGGTTCCTCGCGTGCCTGGGGCATGGCCTCCTGCCTGGCCTTGGCGCTGGCAGCAGGTCTTGCAACCCCGGCCCGCGCCGCTGACCCTGCGGCAGCGGCCACCGGCACCCCGGCCACAGCGGCAAAAAAACCAGCGCCGCCCGCGTCCGCCGCCAAAAACATGGGCGATGAGGTGCGCGAAGCCCTTGCAAGTGGTACACCGGTCAACAAGCGCCTCACCCTGGTGGTGAACGGCAAAGAGAAAAAATACATCACGCTGCCCGCCAAAGCGCAGGCCGCGCCAGCGGATGCGCATGCAAGGACCGCGGACAAAGAGCACAGCGCAGCACCATCGCGCGCGGCAGCGCCGGCACACGCGCCCCCCCCCGGGCCGGTCGCGGCTGTGGTCACCTCGCAGGCCAGCCGCCAGTACATTCGCGCCAAGGCCGCTGCACTGACTGGTCACAGCGCCACCGCCACCGCCGAGGCCACGGGTGGTGCGGCCCAGCATGAGGGCGAAGTGGACTGGAGTTACGAGGGTGAAAACGGACCCCAGACCTGGGGCAAGCTCAAACCCGACTTCAATGTCTGCGCCCTTGGCAAGCGCCAGTCGCCCATCAACATTGAAGAGTCGGGCACCTTGCAGGGCCCGGCCGAACCGCTGCAATTCAATTACCAACCCAGTAGCGGCAGCGTGGTGAACAATGGCCACACGATTCAGGTTGATGTGTACGGCGACAACTCAGTGACCGTGCGCGGCTCTACCTTCAAGCTGCTGCAGTTCCATTTTCATCACCCTTCGGAAGAACGCGTCAACCACCAGGGGTTTGCCATGGTGGCGCATTTGGTGCATAAAAATGCCGAGGGCCAGCTGGCAGTGGTAGCGGTGTTGCTGGACCCCGGCGTCGCCAACGCCTTGATCAACAAGGTGTGGACCCACATGCCGCTGGACACCGGCGACCGCGTGCGCCTGCCCACCGGGCTGATTGACATGAATGAGTTGCTACCCAAAGACCAGCGTTACTACCAGTTCATGGGTTCACTGACCACGCCGCCCTGTACCGAAGGCGTGCTGTGGCTGGTGCTCAAACAACCCACCAGTGCAAGCCAGGCACAGATCAAGCTATTCTCCCAGCTCTTCCCCAACAACGCCCGCCCGGTGCAGGCCGTGAACGGGCGGGCGGTGCGGGACGCGCAGTAAGGTCAAGCAGGCGCTGTCTCAGCGTGCAATTTGATGCCCAGCGCTGCAATGACTTTGAGAATAGTGGCAAAACTCGGATTTCCTTCGCCGGACAGCGCCTTATAAAGACTTTCGCGCCCCAGACCTGTTTCCCTGGCCAGCTGCGTCATGCCCTTGGCGCGGACAATCGTACCTAGCGCTTTGGCGATAAACGCCGCGTCATCTCCAGCCTCCTCCAGACACGCCTCCAGGTAGAGCGCCATGTCCTCGTCGGTTTTGAGGTATTCGGCGCTATCCCATTTGCGCAGCTTGATCGTTTCCATATTGACCTCCTACAGTTGCCGCGCAATTTCCAGCGCCGTTTTAATGTCACTCGACTGAGTTGATTTGTCGCCGCTCGCCAGCAAAATCACGCGCTCCATGCCGCGCTGCCTGAAATACACGCGATAGCCCGGGCCCGTAATGAATGCGCATTTCTGAAATCTCCTCGCCTATGCTCGGTGGCGTCGCCGCGCGACAACTCTTTTGGCAGGGATTGGAGGTAGGCGTGGACGGGATGATTGGCGCTTGCAGGGGTCATAAATTACATCGTAGCAGCGCGGCCCCTAACTAAAGTCTGCCCAGCCAAAACCCTGGCTGGCGACGTGTGGTAACGCCGCCTCAAGCCTTTTTGTGCACCTTCGTAGCAGGTGACTTGTTGCTTGTGCTCTTGAGCCGCATCCGGGTGAATCCAATACTTCACTTGAAGCCCGCTTGCACTTGCACTTCAAACTCTTCGCCGCTGATCAACTCAACCTTGCCTTGATCTATTTCATCTGCGCGACGCTGCGCCTCATGCTGCCAAAGCTGGTAAATCTCAGTGTCAGAGGGCTCATCCAGACTCTCAAGAAGCAAATAAGCCAAACTGACTCTATCCTGTTTGGGCCGGTGCAGCACTGCTTGTTCGATGGCCGTTGTTGTCATCATCCAATCACTGGCAGTGAAAGAAACAAGACTCCAGCCAAATATTGGCATCGAGATTTCTGTGATCAGGGCTTACACGCCTCGCCAAATACCGGCTCGCAGCGCACTTCTGACTTGACTGAGTTTGCGATGAAGCACTCCTCGTGCGCTTCATGGTGCATTCGGTCAATTTGCTCCCGCGTAGGTCGATGCTCGCCTGAAAATGTGACTTCAGGTCGCAAGGTGACTATTGATATGACCATCTTGCCGTTTTCATTCTTTTCCATGACCCCCACGGCTAGATCGCGGTAGCGATCAACGCAGCATTTTTGTCTGGCTGCAATGGAAAGAAACCAAAGCATGTGGCAGCTCGAAAGTGAAGCGACAAAAGCTTCCTCAGGATCAACGGCACAGGCGTCAGACATGGGAATGGGCACGACATGCGGAGAGGATGAACCCGCAACCTCCGCGCCGCCATCAAACCGTAGCAGATGCCGCCGGCTGTAGCGATGGCTCAGGAAATCTTGCTCGCCACGGAGCCAAAGAACTTCTGCGGAATATTGGATCATGAGTTCTCGTCCGAATAGGGTTTATCTGCCGCCAGATCCTGGGTGTCGATTTACTCTGACTGGGCGGTACTGTTGCGCGGCCTACTTTGCCAACGCCCGCAGCGCCAGCTTGATGCCCTCGCTCACACCCACCTCCGCTGGCAAGGCTTTCAGGGCCGCCGCCGCTTCCTTGTCGCTGTAACCCAGCGCCAGCAGCGCCTGCAAAATGTCGGCCTGGGCGTCGTTGGCCACACTGGCATGCACGCCAATGTCGGGCCCGAGCTTGCCTTTGAGTTCCAGCAGCAAACGTTCCGCCGTTTTCTTGCCAATACCGGGCACCTTGATCAAGCGCCCGGCCTCCTGCAGCGTCACGGCCTGGGCCAGTTCAGCCACGCTCATGCCCGACAGCACCGACAAGGCGGTGCGCGGCCCGACGCCGGCAATCTTGATGAGTTGGCGAAAGGCTTCGCGCTCCTGCGCATGCTCGAAACCGTACAGAATTTGCGCGTCTTCCCGCACCACAAAATGCGTCAACAGACTGACGCGGGAACCCAGCTCGGG
The DNA here is from genome assembly GCA_036835225.1 of Rhodoferax sp. Lineage (GTDB taxonomy): Bacteria > Pseudomonadota > Gammaproteobacteria > Burkholderiales > Burkholderiaceae_C > Rhodoferax. The sequence continues at coordinate 21,307 of DAITMI010000044.1, forward strand.
CAGGTTGTAAAACGTGCTCATCGGCACATGGACCTCATAGCCGACGCCGTTGCAGTCCACCAGCACCTGGGGTGGATTCTTGTCGCTTAACGTGCCTGTGAGCTTGCCGATCATTTCTTGCCTATCATTGCTAACCTTTTTCAGGAATTATCAGCTTGATTCTTCGACACCTGTTTTCCCCACCCAACAACGCCCGCCTGGCGCACCTGTGCGGCCCGATGGATGAGCACCTGCGCACTCTTGAGGTGGCGCTGCAAGTCAAAATTGCGCACCGGCACGAGCAGTTCAAGGTCGATGGCACCAAGGCCAATGCCAGGCGCGGCATGGAAATGCTGCAGGCCCTGTATGAAATGGCGGCGCGCCCGATCGACACCGCCACCATTCAACTGATGCTGGCCGGCGACCCCGATCTGGATGACGCCGACAGCCACGCCCTCAAAACCAAGCGCAGCGACCTGAAGGCGCGCACCCTGAACCAGGCCACCTACCTGGACAACATCGCCAGCCACGACATCACCTTTGGCATTGGCCCGGCCGGCACCGGCAAGACCTACCTGGCGGTGGCCATGGCGGTGGATGCCTTGCAGCGCAGTGCCGTGCAACGCATCATGCTGACCCGTCCGGCCGTCGAAGCCGGTGAGCGGCTGGGCTACTTGCCGGGCGATCTGGCGCAGAAAATCGACCCCTATCTGCGCCCGCTGTACGACGCGCTGTATGACCTGATGGGGTACGAGCAGGTGCAAAAAGCGCTGGAGCGGCAAACCATTGAAATCGCGCCGCTGGCCTTCATGCGCGGACGCACGCTGAACAACGCCTTTGTCATTCTGGACGAGGCGCAAAATACCACGCCCGAGCAGATGAAGATGTTCCTGACCCGCATTGGCTTTGGTTCCAAAGCGGTGGTGACGGGGGATGTGAGCCAGATCGACCTGCCGAAAACCCAGCTCAGCGGCTTGATTGACGCCGAGCGCGTGCTCAAACGCGTGGACGGCATTGCCATGTGCCGCTTCACCAGTGCCGACGTGGTGCGCCATCCGCTGGTGGCGCGCATTGTGGATGCTTACGACGCGCCGGGGCGCATCAACCTGGAGCGCCGGGACGACGCCGACCCCGAGGTGGCGGCCGTGCTGGCACGGCCGCGCGCCCGCAAAAAACTGGTTTAACGCCGCTCCTTGCTATTTAAAAAATAGCTACTCGCGCATATCCATCAAGGGCTGGAGGCCTTTTTACCCATGTTAATGTTGAATCAACTCGCTTTGTCGCTGCAATTCGGCAAGATCGACGATGCGGCCCTGCACCGCGCTACCCTGCCCCGCCACAAGGTCACGCGCTGGATTCGCCATGCGCTGCAAAGCGATGCCGAAATCACGGTGCGCATTGTGGACGCCGAGGAGGGGCGGGCGCTGAACCGCGACTACCGGCACAAGGACTACGCCACCAATGTGCTGACCTTCGACTACACACAGGAACCGGTGGTGACGGCCGACCTGGTGTTGTGCGCCCCGGTGGTGGCCCAGGAAGCCAAGGCACAAGGCAAGACGCTGCAAGCCCATTACGCCCACCTGCTGGTGCATGGCGCGCTGCACGCACAGGGCTGGGACCACGAAAGCAGCGAAGAAGACGCCCAGGTGATGGAATTGCGCGAGGTGGAGATCATGGCCCGGCTCGGCTTCGATAACCCCTATTAATGATG
>DAITMI010000045.1:0-22949 GCA_036835225.1 Rhodoferax sp.
GTGCCCGGCTGCGCAAAGCGCAGCTTCATCATGGGCAACAGGCTGTGGCCGCCGGCCAGCAGCTTGGCGTCGTCGCCCAGTTCGGTCAGCAATGAAAGCGCCTCGCCAATGGAGCGGGGCGCATGGTATGCAAATGCGGGTGGAATCACTTTGTCTCCTGTACGGCCTTATTGACCTTTAGGAGCGCGACTCTAGCGCCAGCTAATCCGGCAGGGGACGCTAAACAATCAACGGTCGTTCACGTTGCACGAATGGCAAGCGCAGCGCACGAACGATAAGGAAAAGCGTGTCGACTCATAAGCCGGAGTCGGTTTCCCCCCCCCTCAGTTTTTGGCTGAAACGGCATCGCCCAACCCCAGCTGTTCCATCAGGAGCGGCGCACTGGCACGCGACACCGGAATATCGGTCGGCGTGCAGCCCATCATGCGCAGCGTCATGCGGCCGTCGTTGCGCACGATTTCATCCACATGGGACAGGTTGACGATGTAGCTGCGGTGCACCCGCAGGAACAGCTGCGGATCGAGCCGGCTCTCCAGATCCCCAATGTTGAGGTTACAGAACTGACTGCCCTGCGCGGTGTGCACCCAGGTGTAATGCCCCTCGGAGCGGATGAACGACACACTCGGCACGTCCACCAGCAACACCCGGTTTTGCTTGATGGTCGGTATCTTGCGCAGCTGCCGCTTGTCGCCGCCCTCGCGCGTGCCACGCGCCGTGCCAGCTTCCGCCTCATGGCTGACTACCTCGGTGATGTCATAGAACACCAGGGTATAGCCGGTGGTTGCCCCTTGCGCATCGCCAATCTTGGACACCTTGATCAGCAACATCCGATCCGGAATATTGATCATCATGGCCATGGGCGGGGCGTTGTTCACCGGGCATTCGGCCTGTCCCAGCAGGAACTTGACTTTTTCCTTGGCCGCCTCGGGGTGGAACGAGGTCACGATCTTGCCAAAGGGCATCTTGTCCTGCAGCGGCAGGCTGCGTCGCGCATAGTCGTTCATGCCCATCACCCGTAATTCAAGGTCCAGGTTAACGACGCCGACGTCAAAGCGCTCCAGCAAATAAAGCCAGGAACTTGAAGGGGAAGAGGAGGAAGGCGATGTGCCGATCGGACAAGTTTTCATCTGGCCTTTTCTGTTGCGGTTCAACAATACCCAAGGGGTACGACTTTCGTGCCACTAAACGGACAATCATGCATCTCAGGCGCGCTTCGTTCACGCGTCAAGCAACAGACCGAGACAAGGGCTAAAGTTCCTGCATTGATCCCAATTGACTATGCCAAAGCGAATTCATTTTTCTACTCAACGCCCATGCCGCAGAATATTGACGTGCTCACGCTAACCGTGCCACAGGGTTTACCCGGATCTTGCGTTTGGACTTGACCGCGAAGTACCTGGCAATCTGAATGAACGTGAACTCCCAACCCCACTGGCTGGCCCGCAGCATCGGTTCCGCCACGCTCACACCGGCGGTGCTGGTGTCCCTGGTCGGTGTCACGCTTTGGCTGCTTGGACGATCCACTTCTGATTTCGACGGACGGCAACGCCTGGTGATCCTGGTCACGCTCGCCGCCGTGGCCTTGGGATGCGCAGCGCTGGCGTGGATACGGCCGCAACGGGCCGGCCTGTCGCCGCCCCATGTCATGCTGTCACTGGGTTTTGGCGGCATGCTGCTTGGCTTGCTGTATGACATTTACCAATCTGGACCGGATCGGCTTGGCAACCTGTGTGCGCAGTCAGGCACCCTCGGATTCATGGATAGTCTGCAACTGCACATTGAATTTTTACCTGGCATGCACGCGGGCATGCTGGCCGGCGGGTTGCTGGCCATCCCCAGTTTGCGGCTGCTCAGACCCCATTGCGGGCGCTATTTGTGCTCGCTGTTCGTACAAAATCTGATGTGTTCTGGCTGGATGCTGGTTGGGATGACCGCGGGAGCGCTGTGGCTTTCACGCTGGCAGCTGGCCGCCGGTACCACTACACTGCCCGGCATGCTGGGCGGCATGTTCGTCGGCATGACATGGGGCATGGTGGTGAGCGTGGCGCTGTACCGTGGATTTTTTACCCTGCGCAACCGCGCCGAATTGAGTTGAGAGGTGCACAATAAAAACCGCAGCCCTTGCGCTCGCATCAATAAGGTGGCTTGATGGAAAGTCTTGATCTCAGAGTGCTGGCAGACGCCTTGGCTTGGCGCAACGCCGGTCACGCCGTCACGCTGGTCACCGTGGTGCAAACCTGGGGCAGTGCGCCGCGTCCACCGGGTGCCCTGCTGGCGGTGCGTGACGACGGCGTGGTGAGTGGTTCGGTCTCCGGCGGTTGCGTCGAAGACGATTTGATTGCCCGCACCAAGGCCGCTTTCAAAACCGCGGGCCTGACGCCAGACAACACCAAGCCGGCCCTGATCGTCTATGGCGTCAGCCAGGAAGAAGCTGCCCGTTTCGGCTTGCCCTGCGGTGGCACTTTGCGCCTGGTGCAGGAGCCCTTGCTGGATACCACCTGGGTGGCGCAATTGCTGGCCCGCACCGCCGAGCACCAGCTGGTGGCGCGCACCCTGACACTGGCCACCGGCGCCGTGCTGCTCTCCAGCGCCGTGCGCGGTCAGGCCATGCAGTTTGACGGCGCGACCTTGACCACCGTGTTTGGCCCCAAATGGCGCCTGCTGTTGATTGGCGCCGGCCAGCTGTCGCAGGCCGTGGCGCAGATGGCGATGATGCTCGATTTTGAAGTGCTGGTGTGCGACCCGCGTGAAGAATATGCCGCCACCCTGGAGGCTGGCATGCACGGTATCCAGCGCATGCAGGGCATGCCCGACGATGTCGTGCGCGAACTGCGGCCCGATGCCCATACCGCCATCGTGGCCCTGACACACGACCCCAAACTCGACGACATGGCGCTGCTGGAAGCGCTTCAATCCCGTGCTTTTTATGTCGGTGCCTTGGGTTCGCGGCGCAACCAGGATGCCCGCAAGCGGCGACTGGCCGAGCACTTCGATATGAGCGCTGACGAACTGACCCGCTTGCATGGCCCGGTGGGTCTGGCGCTGGGCGCCAAAACGCCGGCTGAAATTGCCGTCGCCATCGTGGCCGAGATCGTGCAGGTCAAAAACAGGGTGGCGGGCGCGGTGGCAACGGTCACCACCGCGGGCTGTGCACTGACTTGAGTTTGCCCACCGTCATTGTTCTGGCCTCCGGGCGCGGTGAGCGTTTTGCCGCGTCAGGCGGCACCACCCCCAAACTGCAGGCGCGGCTGGCGGACAAGACAGTGCTGCAACACACGCTGGATGCGGTGCGTGCCAGCGGCCTGCCGTGGCATCTTGAGGACGCCGGCCACCCCGGCATGGGTGACTCGATTGCGGCCGCTGTGCGCGCCACATGGCAGGCGGCAGAGCAGGGCGCTGGCTGGTTGATTCTGCCGGGTGATCTGCCCCTGATTCAAAGCGACACCCTGCGTGCGGTGGCGATGGCACTGCAGTGTCACGAGGTGGTGCTGCCGCTTTACCGCGGGCAGCGCGGCCACCCGGTCGGCTTCTCTGCCCGCTGTGGCCCGGCACTTCTGAAATTAATGGGAAATCAGGGTGCAGCCCCTGTCGTTTGTTCGTATTCAGCTATTGAATTGATAGTGGATGATGTCGGCTGCGTGACCGACATCGACACCGTCGATGATCTGCAGGCCGCCGCCCGACTGCTGCGCGGCGCTTGACGATCAGATCGGTGCTCAGTTCCTGGAGATAACGCCGCAGGCCAGGCGTGGACCCGAGTTGCCAGTGGGCTGGGTTTTGTAGTCGTCTGGATCACGGTGCACGATCAGGCCGCGGCCCACCACGTCTGCTCTGCCGCTCCCCACTGATATGGTGCTGGACTCGAAGCTGAAGCGGGCGGTTCCTGTTGCGTCGGCTTTCAGACTGGGCACGTCGCCGGCATGGTGTTCGCCGTGTCCGTGTGCCCCATGCGCCTTGCCGTCGGGGTTGAAATGTCCTCCCGCACTCATGCCATCGCTACTGCCGCAGTCGCCTTTTTCATGAACATGAAAACCGTGTTCGGCATGGGGCTTGAGCCCCCGAACTTCACCGGTGACCAATACCTTGTCGCCCTTCTGGGCGAATTGAACGTGACCGTTCACGGCGTTGCCTTTGGTGGCCATCAACTGGGCCGAAGCAGAAGGGCCGGAGGGCGGGGTAGCGCAGGCAGTTACGAAGAAAGCCGCAGCAACAGGTGCAACAAGTCGAATCATTGGAGTCCCCCCTCTGGTTGGAATGTGAGCTGCGAATGTAGGGCAATCGGGCGGATCGCGCAAGGCGAAGTCTCACCACCTGAAGCTTTGTCCCGACGTGTTCAGTGCTGCTGTTTTGGTAACCATCTGGTAACGGCAAGTTCACCTATTTGCAGGGGTTCAGGAGTACCATGGCATCTGTAATTTTGTTACCAATATGCCATGAAACTCCATCCTACTGTCGAGGCTGTCACGGCACGCATCCGCGAGCGCAGCCAACTAACGCGTAGCGCCTATCTCGAACGCCTGACGCTGGCTGCCAATCGCAAACCCGGGCCGGAGCGACTGGGCTGTGCGAACGTGGCGCACGCCTTTGCGGCGCTACCCATCAGTGACAAATTTCGTGTGGTGACTGAGCGTGCGCCCAATATTGGCATCGTGACCGCCTACAACGACATGTTGTCGGCCCACGCGCCGCTGCAGCATTACCCTGAACTGATCAAGCTCGAGGCGCGCCGGCTGGGCGCCACCGCGCAGGTGGCCGGTGGTGTGCCCGCCATGTGCGACGGTGTCACCCAGGGTACCGCTGGCATGGAGCTCAGCCTGTTCTCGCGCGACGTGATTGCCATGGCCACCGCGGTTTCTTTGAGCCATGATGTGTTTGACGGCGCGCTGATGCTCGGTGTCTGCGACAAGATCGTGCCCGGCCTCCTGATCGGCGCGCTGCATTTTGGCCATTTGCCGACCGTGTTTGTGCCGGCCGGCCCCATGACCTCAGGGCTGTCGAACAACGAAAAAGCCAAGGTGCGCGAGAAGGCCGCGCAAGGCCTGGTGGGGCGGGCGGAATTGCTGGACGCCGAGTCCCGGGCCTACCACGGCCCGGGCACCTGCACCTTTTACGGCACCGCCAACAGCAACCAGATGCTGCTCGAAGCCATGGGCCTGCATGTGCCGGGTACGGCCTTCATCAACCCTGGTGCTGCGATGCGGGAGGAACTGACGCGCGAAGCGGTGCGCACGGTGCTCCAGGGCAGGGGATCGAGCGCCGCCGGGGCGGGGGCCAAATGTCCACCGATTGGCCACGTGGTGGATGAGCGCAGCATCGTCAACGCGATGGTGGCCCTGATGGCCACCGGCGGGTCCACCAATCACCTGATCCATTGGGTGGCGGTGGCGCGTGCGGCAGGACTGGTCATCGACTGGAATGACTTTTCGGCCCTGTCCGAAGTGGTGCCCCTGCTGACGCGTGTCTATCCCAATGGCAGCGCCGACGTCAACCAGTTTCAGGCCGCCGGCGGGCCCGGCTTTGTCATTCGTGAGTTGCTGGATGCCGGTTTGATGCACGCCGATGTGCTGACGGTGCGCGCCGGCGGTCTGCGTGAATACACCGGCATCCCCGCCGCCAATCCCGACACCCCCGGTGGCGCGCTGCATTGGGTCGATGCCGGTGCCAGCAAGGATGACACTGTGGTGCGACCGGCCAGTGCGCCCTTTAGCCCGCATGGGGGGCTCATGCTGTTGCAGGGCAATCTGGGGCGCAGCGTGATCAAGGTCTCGGCGGTGCCGGACGACCGGCATGTGATTGAGGCACCCTGCCGGGTGTTTGATTCGCAAGAGGCTTTGCACCAGGCATTCGATGCCAATGAACTGAACCAGGATCTCATCTGCGTGGTGCGCTGGCAGGGGCCGCAGGCCAACGGCATGCCCGAGTTGCACAAGCTCACGCCGCCGCTGGCGGTGTTGCAGGGCAAGGGCTTCAAGGTGGCATTGGTGACGGATGGGCGCATGAGTGGCGCCTCGGGCAAAGTGCCGGCCGCCATCCACGTCTCACCCGAAGCCGCTGCCGGTGGCCCGCTGGCCAAGGTGCTTGACGGCGACGTGATTCGGCTGGACGCCATTTTGGGCTTGCTGGAGGTGTTGCTGTCCGATGACGACTGGGCAGCGCGCGTGCCCGCGCAAATGCCCGAGGACCTGCGCGCGGCCAATGGCCTCGGTATGGGCCGCGAACTGTTTGCCGGCATGCGGCGCAGCGCTTTGACCGCCGAGCACGGTGCTTGCACCTGGCTTTGAATCCTGGCTTAAGTCACTACCCACGAACTGTCTGGATGATCCCATGCCTGTAAGCCCGAAATTGTCCGCCCTGCAAGTCATGCAGGACGCCCCGGTCATCCCTGTCATCATGTTGAATGACGTCGCGCACGCGGTACCCATGGCCCGTGCCCTGGTGGCCGGCGGTATTCGCATGCTGGAAGTGACGCTGCGCACACCTCAGGCCCTGGCCTGCATCGAAGCGATTGCCAAAGAAGTGCCGGAGGCCGTGGTGGGCGTCGGTACCGTGCGCACCCGAGCGGATGCGCAGGCGGCGGCCATGGCGGGTGCCCGTTTTGCGGTCAGCCCTGGCTACACCTCGGCGGTGGGCCAGGCCTGTCGCGATGCCGGGTTGGCCCTGTTGCCCGGCGTAGCGACCGGCAGCGAGATCATGATGGCGCAGGAGGATGGCTTCACCGAACTCAAGTTCTTTCCGGCCATGCAAGCCGGTGGCCCGGCCATGCTCAAGGCCTGGAGTGGGCCATTTTTTGATGTGCAGTTCTGTCCCACCGGCGGCGTGACCCTGCACAATGCGACCGATTTTCTGGCGCTGCCGAATGTGGTATGCGTGGGCGGTTCCTGGCTGGTGCCGGCAGACGCGCTGGCGCAAGGCGACTGGGCGCGCATTACCCAGCTGGCGCATGATACCCAAAATTTAAATAAGACCTGTAGCCCGCGCGTTGTATACGCAAGCAGCTATTAAAAACGTAGCAACTGTCAGTGCAAGACGAGGGTCAGCGCAGGCCGGCGCCAGAGCCGTGCTCCGCGCGCTGAATCAACTCGATCTTGTAGCCATCGGGGTCGGTTACAAAGGCAATCACGGTGCTGCCGCCTTTCACGGGGCCAGCTTCGCGGGTCACGTTGCCGCCGGCGCTCTTGATTTTTTCGCAGGCCGCATAGGCGTCAGGCACACCCAGCGCAATGTGGCCGAAAGCGGTGCCCGCCTCATACGATTCCACGCCCCAGTTGTAGGTGAGTTCGATCTCGGCGTGCTCCGGGTTGCTGCCGTAGCCGACGAAGGCCAGCGTGTACTTGTACTCGGGGTTTTCCGAGGTGCGCAGCAACTGCATGCCCAGTACCTGGGTGTAGAAGTCGATTGAGCGTTGAAGGTTGCCAACGCGCAGCATGGTGTGAAGAAATCTCATGTTGTCAATTGTGGCGCAAGTTCAAACACCAGGCAGGTGGTGGTGGCATGGGCGTACAGCGTGCCGTCCGGGCCGACTAGGCGGGCCTCTGCCGTGGCGAGTTGCCGTCCGCAGTGGATAACTTTTCCTTCGGCCCGCACCCGTGTCACTTTCGGTGTCAGGGCGCGCACGATGTTCACACTCAGTTCGGCCGTGGTGTAGCCCTGGCCCGGTGCCATGCGGGTGTGGACGGCGCAACCCAGGGCCGAATCGAGCAGGGTGGCAAACCAGCCGCCGTGCACCGTACCCATCGGGTTCAGGTGGGCGGCACCGGGCGTGCCTTGAAACACGGCGTGGCCATGGCCGGCTTCCACTATCAGGAAGTCCAGCGTTTGCGCAATGGGCGGAAAAGGTACTTCGCCGCGCAGCATCGCCTGCATCAATTCCAGTCCGGTTTTGCCGGCGATCTGGTCGGGGCGGGCAACACCCGGTCCTGCGCCCGCATCCATCAGGGCGCGGATGGTTTGTTCCTGGCCGAGCCAGGCTTCTAGGTGATTGGTCTTGGTCATGTCACGCTTTACGCCATACGCTGGCCAGCCAGGGCTGCTGTTCAATGGGCAAACCCGGTGGGCGATAAAAATGCATCAATTCGACAAAGCCCGTCGCTGTCATATAGCTGCGCCAGCGTGCCAAGTCATGGTAGGCGCCATAGCGGTCCCGGTTCCAGCCCTCATCATTGTTGCCCCTCGGGTTTGAGCTGAACAGCACGCCATTGGCTTTCAGCGTGGCGTGCAGGGCCGACAGAACCCGGGGCAGCGCCTGGCTCGGCACATGAAACAGGGAGGCATTGGCGAACACCCCATCGAAGTGATTCCCCGGCAGGTCGAGCGTCAGAAAATCCTGCTGCCATACCTCGCAAGCACTGTAGGCGCGCGCCATTTCAACAAAACGCGACCCGCCCTCCAGACCCACGGCGACATGGCCCTGCGCTTTGAAGGCCTTGAGATCCCGTCCGGGTCCACAGCCAAAATCCAGCAGCGTGAACGGCGCTACTCCTTCAATAAATTGCAGCAACGCTGCCCGGTTCTGGCTGACGTCATGCTCCCGTGTGCCCTCAAAGAAGTCTTCTGCGTGCTGGTTGTAGTAGGCCAAAGTACGATGGGTTAATTCATCCAGCGCCTGCGCCGTCAATTTCGTTGAGCTGTTCATGGGCGGGAGGATAGCCTGATCCGGTGGGCTATGACCCTTCTGCCCCCATCCTTGATTAAACTGCTCTCTTCGCGAACCTGAATGGGTGGAGGTGACCGTGGATCCCATGCGCAGTTCAACCATGGCAAGTGAGCGTGTCGAAGCGACTCCAGGGCACGCTGAAAAATACCTTTTGATCCGCCAGGCGACGCGGGCGCTGGCGGCACCGCTGTCGGCGGAAGACTGCGCCATCCAGTCGATGCCGGACGCCAGTCCGGTGAAGTGGCATCTGGCGCACACGACCTGGTTCTTCGAGACCTTTGTGCTCGAGCCGCACAGTCCTGCTTATCGCGCGTTCGATCCCGCCTATCGCGTTCTCTTCAACTCCTACTACAACGCGATCGGCGATAGGCCGCCCCGTCCTGAACGGGGCATGCTGTCGCGCCCTGGATTGGAGGAGGTGCTCGCTTATCGGCATCATGTCGATGAGGTCATGCTCGCCATGCTGGGCAGGGCGCCGTTGACCGCGCTGCCGGCGGCCATCACGGGCCTGATTGAATTTGGTTTGCAGCACGAGCAGCAGCACCAGGAGCTGATTCTCACGGACTTGAAGCAATAATCTGCTCTCGCGCCATCCGCAAAAGCCCGCCTACCAGAAGCAATGGCCCTTCACGCCGGTCCTGGCACGCGATGCGTGCTGGATCCGCTTCGCAGAAGGCCTGCGGGAGATTGGGCACGCCGGACGCGGTTTCTGTTTCGACAATGAAACGCCGCGCCATCGGGTCTGGCTCGATGCGTTCCAGCTGGCCTCGCACCCCGTGACCCACGGCGACTTCATCGCGTTCATCGACGACGGCGGCTATCGCCGCCCAGAGTTGTGGTTGTCGGCCGGCTGGGACGCCGTGACTGCCCGCGGATGGCAGGCGCCCGCGTATTGGACGCAGCGCGATGGTCAGTGGTATGCCTTCACGCTGCATGGCGAGGTGCCGGTGGACCCCAATGCGCCGGTCTGTCACGTGAGTTTCTTTGAAGCAGACGCCTTTGCGCGCTGGGCCAAGGCCCGCCTGCCGACCGAAGCCGAGTGGGAGATTGCCGCCGGCGGCGTGCCGCGCACCGGGAATTTTCTGGAGAGCGGCGCCCTGCATCCGCTCGCACCCCGGGAGGCTGTGGCCGACGGCATTCTTGCGCAGGCTTTTGGTGACGTGTGGGAATGGACCCGCAGCGACTACGGGCCTTACCCCGGCTTCCAGCCGGCCATTGGCGCCGTCGGCGAGTACAACGGCAAGTTCATGTGCGGCCAGTATGTGCTGCGCGGTGGCTCCTGCGCCACACCGGCAAGCCATGTGCGCGTGACCTATCGCAATTTCTTCCCGCCCGATGCGCGCTGGCAATTCTCCGGCCTGCGGCTGGCACGTGACGCCTGACTTCTCTAGGCAATCGCAAGAAACGACCATAAAAAAAAGGGCTGGTCTTGCGACCAGCCCTATTAAGGGATCCCTGAACCTGAAGGTTTCGAAAGGACCCGAGGAGACAACCTGTAGAAACTAGGTGTTTCCAATAAATCTAACTTGGGTGAAGTATCTCAGGGTTTTCCCTGAATTTATAGAGACAATGCTCAAAAAAAGCAATTTATCTCTAGTTCACCTCACCCCAACATCATCAATTAACGCTTTTTAGCGGCTGTTTTACCTGCATCCATAGCGGAAGCGGCAACCGTGTTGAAATTGGTTTCAGCCGCGTCAGTCGCTTGCTTGACCGCTTTCTGCACAGATTCCAGTGCATTGTTGGCAGCCGACACGGCGCTCTTCATCACGGCCACAGCGGCTTCGGAGCCAGCGGGCGCGTTCTTGGCGGCGGTGTCCACCAAGCCCATGAATTTCTTTTGCGCTTCAGCGGCCTGGCCTTCAAACGTCTTGCTCAGATCAGCGCTCGAGCCAGAAGCGATGTCATACAGGTGACGGCTGTACGCAGCGGTCTTTTCAGCCAAAGGCTGGAGCAGACCGGATTGCAGCGCCATCAGCTCTTGTGCGTCTTTCACGCTCAGCATCGCTTTGGCGTGCTCGGCGGACTCAGCCAGAGCGGCTTTGGAAGCGGTCAGATTCAGTTCAACGATCTTCTCAACGCCTTCAAAGGCTTTGGAAGTCAGACCCAACAGGGTTTCAATACTTGCTTTTTGTGAAGCCATGACTTGTTCGACGGTCAACATATAGATATCTCCAATAAGAGTGAGGTAAAAAAGTATCTGCGCCGAAACCCAGTCTTGACTTGGTTTATGTTGCAGTGCAGCATGAAATGAATTATAGGGTTATCCCGAATCGCCGCAAGTGATTTTTGTTGCAATGCAGCATATTAGACCGCCAGTTCTAGAAAGTAGGGAAGTGATCGCCCCGACACAATAGCGGCATGAGCGCTCATTTTCCAATCACGTCGTCTTGCCGCGAGCGCCGGCCGCAGGCGGGCGGACTGGCAAAATCAGACCTCATGACTGAAATCAAACCTGACAAACCGCAAGCCGCGCCGCGCAGTGCCTACAAGGTATTTCGCACCATCACCACCCGCTGGATGGACAACGATGCCTACGGCCACGTGAACAACGTGGTCTATTACAGCTGGTTCGATACCGCGGTGAATGCCTACTTGATCGAGCAGGGCGTGCTCGACATCCATCAGGGCGACACCATCGGTCTGGTGATCGAGACCCAGTGCAACTACTTTTCCTCGCTGGCCTTTCCGCAGACCGTGGAGGCCGGCATTCGCGTGGCCCGCCTGGGCACCAGCAGCGTGCGCTACGAAGTCGGCCTGTTTGCGCAGGGCGAGCCCCTCACCGCCGCCAAGGGTCACTTCATCCATGTGTATGTGGACAAGCAAACTCGCCGCCCCGTGCCCTTGCCTTTGAACCTCAAAACTGTTCTGGAGACCCTTGTATGACCCAAACCATTGTGGATGCCGCCATCACCTCGCGCGTGTCGGTGCGCGCCTTCACCCCGCAGGCTGTTGCGCGGGAGACCCTGACCGAACTGCTGCAGGTGGCCAGCCGCGCGCCGTCGGGCACCAACACCCAGCCGTGGAAGGTGTATGTGCTGCAGGGTGGCAGCCGCGATACGCTGTGCGAGAAGGTGTGCGCCGCCCACGATGCCATTCGCGCCAATCCGGCGCTGGCCGCCGACTACCGTGAGGAGTACGACTACTACCCGGAGAAATGGGTCAGCCCCTACATTGACCGCCGCCGCGAGAACGGCTGGGGCCTGTATGGCCTGCTCGGCATTGGCAAGGGCGACAAGGACAAGATGCATCTGCAGCACCAGCGCAATTACAAGTTCTTTGACGCGCCGGTGGGTCTGATGTTCACGATGGACCGCGTCATGGGACGTGGCTCGCTGATGGACTACGGCATGTTCATGCAAAACATCATGGTGGCTGCGCGTGGCCACGGTCTGCACACCTGCCCGCAGGCGGCGTGGAACGGCTTCGCCAAAATCATCCTGCCGCACATTCGGGCCGGTGCCGACGAGATGCTAGTCTGTGGCATGGCGCTGGGCTATGCCGATGAGACCAATATTGTGAATACGTTTCACACTCCCCGGGTGCCGGTGGAAGAGTTCGCACACTGGCTGGAGTGACTGCGGCCGCCCATTGAAACCCATTCGCACCTTCAGCATGCGTGGCACCAGGTCGTAGATGACATTCATCGCCATCCAGTGCCTCAACGGCCTGAGCTACGCCACGACCCTGTTCCTGATGGCCGCGGGCCTGACGCTGATTTTTGGCGTCACCCGCATCGTGAACTTCGCCCATGGCAGCTTCTTCATGCTGGGGGCGCTGTTCACCGCGCATTGGGTGACCCGCTGGTACCCAGCCTGGGGCGATAGTGCGCTGCTGTATGTATTTGCTATGTTTTTGGGAGCTATCGGCGCAGGTATTGCGGGGGCTGTGGCCGAATTTGTCTTGTTAAGACGGCTGTATGGCGCGCCCGAGCTGTACCAGCTGGTGGCCACCTTCGGCCTGAGCCTGACCCTGTTTGACGCCATGCGTTGGGGCTTTGGGCCGGACGAGGTGTTTGCGCCGCGCTTTCCCGGGCTCAAGGGTTCGGTGGAATTGTCGGGGGAGTACTTTCCGCAATACCAGCTGCTCACCATCGCGCTGGGACCACTGGTCTGGCTGGGGCTGTATCTGTGGCTGCACCGCACGCGGTTTGGCCAGCGGCTGCGCGCGGCCACGCAGGACCGCGCCATGCTGGCGGCCCTGGGGGTGAACCCGAAGCCGCTGATGCTGGGCGCCGTGGTGGTGGGCTGCATGCTGGCCGGCCTGGGCGGTGCCCTGCAGTTGCCGCGCGAACCGGCGACCCTGCAGATGGATGTGAACGTGGTGGTGGAAACCTTTGTGGTGGTGGTCACCGGCGGGCTGGGCAGCATTGCCGGGGCATTTTTTGCCGCGCTGCTGATCGGGCTGGTTCATGCCCTGGGCATCAGCTTCTTCCCGCAGGCGACGCTGGTGCTGGTGTTCCTGACCATGGCGGTGGTGCTGGTGGTTCGGCCCATGGGGCTGTTCGGCAAGGCGCTGGACGCCGGCCCCAAGGAGATCGCGCAGAAGTTCATCCTGGCTCCCGTGAAGCGGGCGTGGTCGGCGATTACTTTCATGGCGCTCGGCCTTGCCTTGAGCGCCGTCTGGTGGGCGGGTGGCTACTGGCAATCGCTGGCGGCCGATGGCCTGATCCTGTTGATTTTTGGCATCAGCCTGCAAGCCATGATGGCGCTGGGCGGGCTGGTCAGCTTTGGCCATGCTGCTTTCTTTGCGCTCGGGGCCTATGGCGCGGCGCTGGCGCACAGCAACTGGGGCGTGTCGCTGCCGCTCGCCCTGGCCACCGGTTGCGCTGCCGCCCTGGCCGTGGCTGCGGTTTTTGGTGCGGTGGTCGTGCGCAGCAGCGGCGTCTATCTGGCCATGCTGTCGCTGGCGCTGGCGCAAGTGGTGTGGGCCACGGCCACGCAATGGGTGAGCCTGACCGGCGGTGACAACGGCGTCATTGGCCTGAACCTGGTGGTGGACGACACGCGCACGGTGTTTTATTTCCTGCTGGTGGGCCTGGCCTTGCTGAGTGTCTGGGCCTTGGGCCGTTTGAGCCGGTCCAGCCTGGGCGCCGCATTGCAGGCGGTGCGCGATGCACCGGTGCGCGCGCGAGCCAGTGGTTTGCCGGTCGGCTGGATCAAATACCGCATTTTTGTCGAGAGCGCCGTGCTGGCCGCTCTGGCGGGCGGGCTGTTTGCGGCGCACAAGGGCGCCGTGTTTCCCTCGGTGGCCAGCGTGTCCACTTCGCTCGATGCCCTGCTGGTGGTGCTGCTGGGCGGTGTGCACCAGTTGTGGGGTGTGGCAGCGGGCAGTGCCGTGCTGGTCTGGGCCGGTGCCGAATTGGGGCGCGGCTTTGACTACTGGCGTGGTGCCCTGGGCCTGTTTGTGATGGTCATCATGGTCGTGTCGCCGTCCGGTCTGCTGGGCTTGATCACGCGGTGGAGGCGGGCATGACGCTGCAAGTGCGCAATCTGGTCAAGCACTTTGGCGGCGTGCAGGCCGTGCGCGGCGTCAGTTTTGAGATTCGTCCCGGCGAATGCGTGGCCCTGATCGGTCCCAATGGCGCCGGCAAGTCCACCACCTTTGCCTGCATTGCCGGGCAGCATCGCCTGACGAGCGGTGAAGTGATGTGGGCCGGTGCGCGCATTGACCGCCTGAGTCCGGCGCAAAGGCTGGCGCGTGGCGTGGCCCGCACTTTTCAGGTGGCGCAGACCTTTGAAGCACTCACCGTGCTACAAAATGTGCAGCTACTGCTGCAGGCGCCACGAGGGCTGGCGGCCTGGAACATCCTTGACTCCGTGCAGCTTGAGCCGGCTATTGCCCTGCTGGCCCGCGTGGGTCTGCAGGATCTGGCCCAGGCCGACGTGCTCGGACTGTCCTATGGCGCCAAGAAGCGACTGGAGCTGGCGATGGCGCTGGCGGGCGTGGGGGGCGCCGACCGTGCCCGCCCGAAGGTCGGCGCCCAGTTGCTGCTGCTGGACGAGCCCGCTGCCGGACTGGCCGGCCCGGAGCGCGCGGCCCTGATGGCGCTGGTGAAGTCGCTGGCCCATGACGCGCCGGCGGCGGACTCCACTGCGGCAGGCATGGCCGTGCTCTACACCGAACACAACATGGACGCCGTCTTTGGCGTGGCAGACCGGGTACTGGTGCTGATTGACGGCCAGCTCGCCGCGCAGGGCTCGCCGCACGAGATCGCGCAGAACGAGACGGTGCGCACGCGCTATCTGGGCCGGGCGGGCTACGCTGCTTTGTCAGCCCGCAGTGATGGAGGCCTCACCTGATGGTTGCGAAAAGGTCATCAGCCGTGTCATCGCCCATCCTGTCAGTCCAAAACCTCAAGGTCTGGTACGGCGCCGCGCAGGCGCTGTTTGACGTGTCATTGACAGTGGGCTCTGGCGAACTGGTGGTGCTGCAGGGGCTCAACGGCGCCGGTAAGTCCACGCTGCTTCAAGCCATTATGGGCCTTAGCCCCCGTGTATCGGGCGTCATTAGCTATGAAAATAATAGCATGTCTGCCTGGGAGCCGCACCGCAGGGCCCAGGCGGGCCTGGGCTACGTGGCCGAAGACCGCCGCCTGTTCACCGGGCTGACCGTACACGAGAACCTGCGGGTGGCGGCCCGGGGCGATGTGGATGCCAACGAGGCGCGGGTGCTGTCCCTGTTCCCGGCGCTGAAAGCCATGCTGCGCCGCGTGAGTAGCCAGATGAGCGGCGGCGAGCAGCAAATGCTGGCCATCGCCCGCACGCTCATGACCTCACCCCGGCTGCTCCTGCTGGACGAACCCTGCGAAGGCATTTCACCAGTGCTGGTCGAATCCATCGTCGACGCGCTGCTTCTGCTCCGGGCCCAGGGCATGCCGATGCTGGTGGCCGAGCAAAACAATCTGCTGGCTGAGCGTGCCGACCGGGTAATTACCCTGGTGGCGGGACAGCTTAGCCCTTAAAGTCTGACCATGATCATCACCAGCCTTCTTGACACCGACCTGTACAAATTCACCATGATGCAGGTGGTGCTGCACCAGTTCCCGGGTGCGCAGGTTGAGTACAAATTCAAGTGCCGCAACCCCGGCATTGACCCCGCCACCGGCCAGGCCACGCGCAACCTGGCCGCGTACGTGAGCGAAATTCGCGATGAAATCCGTTCGCTGTGCAGCCTGCATTTCCAGGACGCCGAACTGGCCTACCTGCGCTCGCTGCGCTTCATCAAGAGCGACTTTGTGGACTTTCTGGGCTTGTTCAGGCTCAACGAGAAATACATTTCCGTGACCGCGCTGCCCTCGGGCGAGATTGACATCTCAATCCACGGCCCGTGGCTGCACACCATCCTGTTTGAAATCCCGGTGCTGGCCATCGTCAACGAGGTCTACTTTCGCAATACGCAAAAACTCCCCAATCTGATGGAGGGGCGCAAACGACTGGACGTCAAGATTGCCCAGCTGCGCGCGCCTGGCCTGAGTGAACTGAAAATTGCCGATTACGGCACACGGCGCCGGTTTTCCGTGGCCTGGCATGAAGAGGTCCTGCGCGTGCTCTCCAACCGTCTGGGCACCGGCCAGAGCCCCGGCAGCATCCCGGGCGTGGCAGGGCAGTTGGCGGGCACCAGCAACGTGCTGTTTGCCATGAAGCTGGGCCTCACGCCGCTGGGCACCATGGCGCATGAGTACCTGCAAGCCTGCCAGGCGCTGGGCCCGCGTCTGCGCGACAGCCAGATTTATGCCTTTGAATCATGGGCCAAGGAGTACCGGGGTGACTTGGGCATTGCCCTGAGCGATGTCTACGGCATGAGCGCCTTCCTGCGCGATTTCGACCTGTTTTTCTGCAAGCTGTTTGACGGTGCCCGGCACGACAGCGGCGACCCCTTCCAGTGGGGCGAGCGCATGATTGATCACTACAGCCGCAACCGGGTCGACCCGCGCACCAAGACCCTGATCTTCAGCGACGCGCTGACTGTGCCGCGCACCATCGAGCTCTACCAGCAGTTCAAGGGTCGCTGCCAGCTGGCCTTTGGCATTGGGACCAACCTGACCAACGACCTGGGCGACCCGCCCGACCATGTGCCGCTGCAAATCGTCATCAAGATGGTGCGCTGCAACGGCCAACCGGTGGCGAAACTCAGTGATACGCCATCCAAGGATATGTGTGACGACGAGAAATACCTGGCTTACTTGCGTCAGGTTTTTGACATTTCACAGTCCAGCTGACCGGGTATGCTCAGCCCGCGTCACGATCAGGAAACCAAGACATGAAACTACTTCGTTGGGTTGCTGCGGCATCCCTGTTCGCCCTGCCAGGGCTGGCCCTCGCCGCAGAGTTTGACGGCGGCCAGCTCTCGCCACTGTGGGGCGTGCCGTTTGCCGGCATCCTGCTGTCGATTGCGCTGATGCCACTGCTCGTGCCGATTTTCTGGCACCACCACTTCGGCATGGTCACTGCCGCCTGGTCATTGACCTTCCTGTTGCCGTTTGCTTATGCGTTCGGCCCGGCAGTGGCCGGGGCCAATTTCGTGCATGCCCTGCTGGCGGAGTACCTGCCGTTCATCCTGCTGCTGACAGCGCTTTTCACGGTAGCTGGCGGCATTTTCATTCGTGGCAATCTGCACGGCAGTCCGGGCCTGAATACCGCAATCCTGGCCATTGGCGCGGTGCTGGCCAGCGTCATGGGAACCACGGGGGCGTCGATGTTGATGATTCGCCCATTGATCCGTGCCAATGACAACCGCCAGCACAAAGCCCATGTGGTGGTGTTTTTCATCTTCATCGTCTCCAACGCGGGGGGCTCGCTGACCCCGTTGGGCGATCCGCCGCTGTTCCTTGGTTTCCTCAAGGGCGTGGACTTTTTCTGGACCGTGCGCCACATCTTCCCGGAAACGCTGTTCCTGATCGGTACGCTGCTGGCGCTTTTCTATGTGCTGGACTGGTGGTTCTACCACCGGCGCGAAGAGATCCTGCCGGTGGACCCGACGCCCGACAGCAAGCGCATCGGATTCGACGGGGCGGCCAACTTCTGGCTGCTCGGCGTGATCGCGACGCTGGTGTTGCTCAGTGGCATCTGGAAATCAGCCACGGCCTTCCATGTGTTTGGCACCGAGGTCGGCTTGCCCGGCCTGGTGCGCGACCTTGGCTTGATTGTCGTGACCCTCATCTCACTCAGACTCACACCCAGTCAGGTGCACGAGGACAACCAGTTCTCCTGGGGGCCGATGCAGGAAGTGGGCAAGCTGTTCGCCGGTATTTTTCTGACCATCATCCCGGTGATCGCCATGCTCAAGGCGGGTGTGAACGGCCCGTTCAGCGCCATCGTCTCGGCCGTGACCCGGCCTGACGGTACGCCCGATCCGGCCATGTATTTCTGGGCCAGCGGCGCACTGAGTTCCTTCCTTGACAACGCGCCCACCTACCTGGTTTTCTTTAACACGGCGGGGGGTGATCCCCAGGTGCTGATGAATGCGCTGGCGCCGACATTGGCCGCTATTTCAGCCGGGGCCGTGTTCATGGGCGCCAATACCTACATCGGCAATGCACCGAACCTGATGGTCAAGGCCATCGCCGAAGACCGGGGCGTCAAGATGCCCAGTTTCTTTGGCTATATGGCGTGGTCGGGTGCCGTCCTGGTTCCACTATTTATCATCATGACCTTCATTTGGTTCCGTTAGAGGCTATTCCCATGAACAAACCCAACATCCTCGTCGCCCGTGCCATCTTCCCGGAAGTGCTCGCCAGGCTGGCGCAGCACTTCGAAGTGGAATCCAACCAGACCGATGAGCTCTGGACCCCCGCCGAGCTGACGAATAAGCTGCAAGGCAAGCAGGGTGCCTTCACCACCGGCAGCGAGCGCATTGACACGGCGCTGCTGGGCGCCTGCCCTGATCTGAAAATCTGCGCCAACATGGCGGTGGGCTACAACAACTTCAACCTCGACGCCATGACGGCGGCCGGGGTGCTGGGCACCAACACGCCGGACGTGCTGACCGAGACCACGGCCGACTTCGGCTTTGCCCTGCTGATGGCCACAGCCCGCCGCATGACCGAGAGCGAACACTTCCTGCGGGCAGGCCTTTGGACCAAGTGGAGTTACGACATGTTCGCCGGCTCTGACATCCACGGCGCGACGCTCGGCATCCTGGGCATGGGCCGCATCGGCCAGGGCATTGCCCGGCGCGGCGCCTACGGCTTTGGCATGGAGGTGATTTACCACAACCGTTCGCGCCTGGATGCGGCGACCGAGGCCGAGTGCAGGGCCAGTTATGTCAGCAAGGAAGAGTTGCTCAGATCAGCCGACCACCTGGTGCTGGTGCTGCCGTACTCGGCCGCTTCGCACCATGCCATTGGCGCGGCCGAGCTGGCGCAGATGAAGCCTACCGCGACGCTGGTCAACATCGCACGCGGCGGCATTGTGGATGACGCCGCGCTGGCGGTGGCCCTGCGCAATAAGACCATTGCCGCCGCCGGACTCGATGTGTTTGAAGGCGAGCCCAAGGTGCACCCGGATCTGCTGACCGTGCCCAACGTGGTGTTGACGCCGCACATCGCCAGCGCCACCATGCCCACACGCCTGGCCATGGCCAATCTGGCAGCGGATAACCTGATCGGGTTTCTGGTCAATAACCAACCGCTGACGCCCTTGAATCCTGCGGTTCTCGCTCCTTAATTGATGAATTTACATGCGGTCATCGGTGTCCCGCAGGCGCCATGATCAGGAGAGGGGTGCGCGCTCGTGCCGCCACCGAAGCCAGGCCAGGCCAAGTGCGAGCAGCGCCACAGCGGCAGCCGAGAGCAGCAGCACATACTGTTTTTGCATGAAGGCGTTGCCGAGAAAAACCGTACCTAGCGCGTACGGAATTTCGGTGAGCATCAACGCGCCGAGATAAACGCGCAGCGGGTAGCCGAGCAGTCCGAAAAAGTAGCCGGAAACGTCTGATGGCACCGCCAGTTGAACCAGCACGGCGGTGACGAAGGATCCACCTTCTGGAATACGGTTTTCATAGCGCTCGATCATTCCATTGGACAACATGCGCTGCACGGCCGGGCGTTTCAGGCGGCGGCCAATGGCATAGGTGACGAGGCCACCCAAGCACCAGCCGCTCCACAACAAGAGGAAGCAGCCGGTCTCGCCCCAAGTCTGTACGCCGATGGGAACCAGCAGTACGCCGGAGAAAAACACCAGCATGGCCGAGAGCGCCGCCAGCCCCATGAAAATCAGGGCGCCCAGCACTGGGTGCTGCGCAATCAGCGGCTCCGCCAGCGCAATGACGGTGACGATCTGGTGGTGAACATTGTCGGACAGGGCCAGGAACCCGGTGACGAGCAGGACCGCGATCAGGATGCCTGCGCGCCGCGCAATGTCAGGCGCTGAGCCCCAACGCCCTGACTGTTGCAGGCCAGCGTCTTTGGACGCGCCCTGCGGCGGCGGTGGAGGAGGGGCAAGCGGTGCGGGCATGGAGCGTTGGCGTTACGTTTATGAGCTGGAATTATCTGGTGATTTCTCAATTAGGGGGATACCACCGCCGTTGGGCTGCTTTCATCACCCGCTGCATTCGATGTGCCTGTATTTTGAACAACAATAGGGGTTTGGAGGTAACTGGTTTGAATGACGTTGTGCTTTGGTCTTTGCTGGCGCTTGCCGTTTTGAATGTGTTGGTATTGCTGTGGTTGGCTTTACGGCGGCCGGATGCCGCTGCGGCACAGGCGGCGGAGCAGGGCCGGGCCGAGTTGCTGGCGGCCGTGCAGGGCACGTCCGAGCGCACGGAGCGGCTGGAGCGCGAACTGCGCCGCGAAATCAGCGAGTCGTCACGCGGTGGTCGGCAAGAGCTGACGCAAAACCTGGCCACCTTCCAGCAGACGCTGGTGCAGCAGGGCGCGGAAGCCACCCGCACCCAAAACACCCAGATTGACGCCTTTGGCCAGCAGTTGGCGCTGCTGCAAAAAACGCTGTCGGATACCCTCACCAACCAACTGTCGGGTTTGAGCGAATCGAATGCGCGGCGCATGAACGAGGTGCGCGAGACGCTGGAAAAACAGCTGCTGCAACTACAAGCCACCAACGCCACCAAGCTCGACGAGATGCGCGCCACGGTGGATGAAAAGCTGCAAACCACCCTGCAAACCCGCCTGGGGGAAAGCTTCAAGCAAGTGGCGGACCGGCTGGAGCAGGTGCACAAGGGTCTGGGTGAGATGCAGACGCTGGCACAGGGCGTGGGCGACCTCAAGCATCTGCTGACCAACGTCAAAACCCGCGGCATTTTTGGGGAGGCCCAACTCGCTTCTTTACTGGAGCAAGTGTTTGTGGTCGATCAGTACGCGGCGCAGGTGGCGACGCGTCCGGGCAGCAAAAACGTGGTGGATTTCGCCATCAAACTGCCGGGCAAGTCCGAGCATGGTGAGCCGCTGTGGCTGCCGATCGACGCCAAGTTTCCGAATGAAGACTACGAGCGTCTGCTGGACGCACAGGGCAGGGCCGACGTGCTGGCGGCGGAGGCGGCCGGCAAGGCGCTGGAAGTGCGCATCCGGCTGGAGGCCCGGTCCATTGCCGATAAATACGTGGAGCCGCCGCACACCACGGACTTCGCCATTCTGTTTTTGCCAACCGAAGGCCTGTATGCCGAGGTGCTGCGCCGTCCCGGCCTGATGCAGGCCTTGCAACGCGAGCACCGCATCACGCTGGCCGGGCCGACGACGCTGCTGGCCATGCTCAGTTCGCTGCAAATGGGTTTTCGCACGCTGGCGCTTGAAAAGAGATCCAGCGAGGTATGGCAGGTGCTGGGCGCGGTCAAAACCGAGTTCGGCAAGTTTGGTGACGTGCTGGCCAAGGTCAAGTCACAAACCGAAACCGTGCTCAAAACGCTTGACAATGCCGAGACCCGCAGCCGCGCCATGGGCCGGGCCCTGAAAAAAGTCGAGGCGCTGCCCGACACGCAAGTGCAGGCCCTGATTCCGATGGACAAGGACTTTGACAGCGACGTGGAGATAGAACGGGCGTGAACCCCGTGCTCGTCCACACGCAAGCCCCCCGCTTTGCGCTGGCGCGGCTGATTGCCGGCCATATCTGCCTGCACGCCTGCATGGCGGGTATGCGCATGGCAGCACCCTTGCTGGCGCTACGCGAAGGCTTCAGTGCGCTGGCTGTGGGCTTTTTGCTGGCGCTGTTTGCCCTGACGCAGGTGTTTCTGGCGTTGCCGGCGGGCCGCTATGCGGACCGGCATGGGCTCAAACGCCCGGTCGGCTTTTCTGTTCTGGCCGCGTCAATCGGTGCGGGGCTGGCGGTGGCTTTTCCTGTCTTTGAGGTGCTGTGCCTCAGCGCCTTGATGACGGGTGGTGCTACCGGGGTGGCGTCCATCTCTTTGCAGCGTCATGTCGGGCGGGCGGCACAGAACGCGACCGAGCTGAAAAAAGTGTTCAGCTGGCTGGCGATTGGGCCGGCCGTGTCTAATTTTGTTGGGCCTCTAGCGGCTGGCCTGCTGATTGATCACAGCGGGTTTCGTGCGGCCTTTTTGTGCATGGCATTGTTGCCGCTGGCGACCTGGCTTTGGGTGCGTCGCACGGTCGAGTTGCCACCCGTGCCGGTGGTTCCGGGTGCTGCGCCAAAGAAGGCCTGGGATTTGTTGCGCGAACCCCTGATGCGGCGCCTGATGTTGGTGAACTGGCTGTTGTCCTCCTGCTGGGATGTCCACACCTTTGTGGTGCCGGTGTTGGGGCACGAGCGCGGCTTCAGCGCTTCGGTGATTGGCGCGATTTTGGGGTCTTTTGCGCTGGCCGCAACCCTGGTTAGAGTGGTACTGCCGGCCTTTGCCTCGCGCGTGCGTGAGTGGACCGTCGTCGCATCGGCCATGCTGATCACGGCGGTGCTTTTTGGGGTGTACCCATTTATGCTGTCACCGCTGGCCATGGGAGCCTGTTCGGTGCTGTTGGGGCTGGCGCTGGGCTCGGTCCAACCCATGATCATGAGTACCTTGCACCAGATCACGCCGGAGGCGCGGCATGGTGAGGCCTTGGGTTTGCGGCTGATGGCCATTAATGCCTCCAGCGTGTTGATGCCGCTGCTGTTTGGTACAGCCGGGGCCATCGTTGGCGTCTCTGTGGTGTTCTGGACCATCGGGCTGGCGGTCGGCGCCGGGGCGCGGCCCGCCTGGCGGCTACGTCCGATGTTGCGATCCGCATCGCAGACAAATTAGAAGTTGCTCCTAAGTTTATAGCTTATTACGTAATGAATACGCGGGCTAGAGCCATAAAACATCGCAGATTCAACTACAAAGTGCATCAGTAGGTAGTTTAAGCGGCGTC
>DAITMI010000046.1:0-22913 GCA_036835225.1 Rhodoferax sp.
CGGGCAACGATGTTGAGCTTGCGTCTGAGGCGCCCGGCGTGACCCCGTCCGCCGCAGCGCGCGCCAAATAGCTACCCAGTAATTCATTCACCTCATGAGCCCCCCCCAGCGCCGTCGCGTAATCCCGCAAGGCTTTGCCGGTATGCGACGTGGGGTGCAGGCGCAGATCTTCCGGCGTGCCATAAGCCACCACCTCACCCCCGGCCTCGCCCCCTTCCGGTCCCAGGTCAATCAGCCAGTCACTGGCGCGAATCACATCCAGGTTGTGCTCAATCACCACCAACGAATGACCCGCGTCGAGCAGCTTGCGCATGGCCCGCATCAACTTGGCGATGTCATCGAAATGCAGGCCGGTGGTGGGCTCGTCAAACATGAACAGCGTGCCGCGTTTGGCCGTAGCCTGACGGCTGGCCGTGGCACTTTTGGCCGCTTCGGCCAGAAAGCCAGCCAGCTTGAGACGCTGCGCCTCGCCGCCCGACAGCGTGGGTACCGGCTGACCGAGTTTCACGTACTCCAGACCTACATCAATAATCGGCTGCAGCGCACGGATGACGTCGCGGTCGGCAGCAAAAAGGATAGCAGCCTCACTGACGGTCAGGTTCAGCACATCAGCCACGTTGAGGTGTCGCATGGTCGTGGTGCTTCCCGCCACGGTGGGGCCCGAACCCGCTCTGCGCTCAATCGTCACCTCCAGAATTTCCGGGCGGTAGCGCTTGCCATCGCAATCCGGGCAGCGCAGGTACACGTCGCTCAAAAACTGCATTTCGACATGCTCAAACCCCGAGCCGCCACAGGTGGCGCAACGGCCATCGCCGTTGTTGAAGCTGAATTTGGACGCGGTGTAGCCGCGCTGGCGCGACAGCGGCGCATTGGCAAAGATCTCACGGATCGAGTCCCAGGCACCGACATAACTGGCCGGGTTGGAACGCGCCGTTTTGCCAATCGGCGACTGGTCCACAAACACCACATCGCTAAGCTGCTCGGCGCCCAGCAAACGCGCATGCGCGCCCGCGGCTTCGGTGGATTTGCCAAAGTGACGCAGCAGGGCCGGGGCCAGAATGTCCTGAATCAAGGTGGATTTGCCGGAACCGCTGACGCCCGTGATGCACACCAGCCGTTGCAGCGGGAATTCGACCGTGACGTTCTTCAGATTGTGGTCACGCGCGCCCTCCAGAATCAGGCGCGGCGTGCTCGGCTCCACCCGCCGCTGGAAGCCCATGCCGACTTGTTTGCGCCCGCCCAGGTAGGCGCCGGTCAGGGTGTCGGCGCGGCGCAGGTCAGCGGTACTGCCGTCAAACACGATTTGCCCGCCGCGCTCGCCCGGGCCGGGACCCATGTCGATCATGCGGTCGGCGGCCAGCATCACCGCCGGGTCGTGCTCCACCACCACCAGCGTGTTACCGGCGTCGCGCAAGCGCTGCATGGCCAAAATGATGCGATGCATGTCACGCGGATGCAAACCAATGCTGGGCTCATCCAGCACAAACAACGTGTTCACCAGCGAGGTGCCCAGGGCGGTGGTCAGGTTGATACGCTGCACTTCACCGCCCGACAGGGTGCGGCTTTGCCGGTCCAGCGTGAGGTAGCCAATACCCACATCACACAAGTATTTGAGGCGCGTGGAAATCTCCTCAAACAAAAGCTTCAACGTCTTGAAATCAGCCGAAGACCACGCGGGGTTGGGGGATGCGGGGGGTGACGATGTTGAGCTTGCGTCTGAGGAGCCCCCCGCATCCCCCAAGCCCGCCTGCAGCGCATCAAAAAAGCGCCGCAGCCGATCCAGCGGCAACAACATCAAATCATGCAGACACAGCCCCGGCAGAGCTTCAAGCTGCTCGCGCGACCACTTGACCCCGACCGGCATGAACCGTTTGGCAGGATCGAGCACGGCGTCGGCATCGGCTTTTCTGCCAATGCGCCACAACAGGCTCTCGGTCTTCAGCCGGGCACCACCGCAAACACCGCACGGCGTGTAGCTGCGGTACTTGGACAGCAGCACGCGGATGTGCATTTTGTAAGACTTGGTTTCCAGGTATTCAAAGAAACGCTTGATGCCGAACCAGTGCTGGTTCCATTTGCCATTCCAGTTGGGCGAGCCGTTAATCACCCAATATTGCTGCTCGGGCGTGAGCTTGCACCAGGGTGTGTCGCGCGGAATGCCGGCGGTCTCGGCGTGGCGCATCAGGTCGTCCTGGGCCTCTTGCCAGGCCGGGGTTTGCATCGGCTTGACCGCGCCGGCACGCAGCGTCAGTTTTTCATTCGGAATCACCAGCCCGTAATCCACCCCGATGACCCGGCCAAAGCCGCGACAAGTTTCACACGCGCCGACCGCCGAATTGAAAGAAAACATCGACGCAATCGGGTCGGTGTAACGCACATCGCTTTCCGGGCAATGCAGGCCGGTGGAGAACTTCCACACGGGCTGGACCTCTTCCGCTACAGATTCAGGAGCTGACTGCTCAGTATCCACGCGGGCTAGAGCCTGATTTAGCACATAAACACTGATGCGCCCGCTGCCATGCTTGAGCGCCACCTCGATCGCCTCCAGCACGCGTGCGCGCTCGACGCTACCGAGCCGGAACCGATCCGCCACCACATCCAGCACCAGACGCGCCCCCACGCTTGCCACTTCGTGTGCTGCGCTGCCCGCCGAGCGGGTCGTGCCTTGCTTGGGACGGCCCGGCGCGGCGGCGCCCCCCCCAATCGCCAGCTCGCGCTGCGCCTGCACTTTGGTAAAACCGCTGACGGAGAGCCATTGCTCGATTTCTTCGGGGGTGGTGTTGGCCGGCAATTCCACCGGGAAGGTCACGGCCAGCCGTGCATCGTCTTGCCCCGCGCGCTCGACCAGCTGCGCGTAAATCGTCTCGGCCGAGTCATGCCGCACCGCTGCCGCCGTCTCGCGGTCGAACAACTGCCCGGCCCGTGCAAACAGCAGTTTCAGGTGATCGTTGAGTTCGGTCATCGTCCCCACCGTGGAACGCGAAGAGCGGACTGGATTGGTCTGGTCAATGGCAATGGCCGGCGGCACGCCGTCCACCTTGTCCACGGCGGGCTTGTCCATGCGGTCCAGAAACTGGCGCGCGTAGGCGGAAAAGGTTTCCACATAGCGCCGTTGGCCCTCCGCATACAGCGTGTCAAACACCAGACTCGACTTGCCCGAGCCACTGGGGCCGGTGACCACCGTCAATTCACCGGTGCGAATATCAAGGTCAAGATTCTTGAGGTTGTGCTGGCGCGCGCCGCGAATGCGGATGAGACCGTGTGGCATAGCGTGATGTCTTTCCTGTAGAGGCCAGACATTCTAGGCAGTTCGTCCGGTTGGAGAGCATTACAGGGGCATCTCGCCGCTGGCAGAAAAATCGGTATCCGGTTCCGGGTAGCTTCCACCATAAAGCCGAGTGGCCATAGGGAGGCAGTGGCGCCGATCTAGCTTGACACGGATTTCAACCAGTGGCCTGGACATTCGCGGCTGGGGAGCATTCCTGCTGGTGACGCTGAGCCTGGTCGCCGTGGTAGACGGCATCAAGGCCACTCGACTTTGCTGACCGGTCCATCATCAGCGCCGCCGGCACATGCAGGCCTTGCGCCTGCAGAACGCCTAACCCTTGAGCGCCTGCTCCAGGGCCACACACGCGCTCGCCCCGGCGGCTTGCTGTATCTTGGGCAGCAGCGCCAGCAAATCTTCAAAGCCACTGGCCGCTTCCACCGCCAAATTCAGCCGGAAACCGCGTAAACCGAGACCGGCCGTGACTTTCGTCGCGATCGGCATGGCCTCGCGGTAACGCTCGGGCGGCGACCGCCCGGTCAGGGGCAAAGCCTGAGGCGCCGCAGACCCCGTCGCTGCTGCCCCGGCACTGGCAGCGCTGGCGGGCAAAGCAGGTGGCGCCACCGCATCAGGCGCGGCCACCAGAAAAACCTGCTGCACCAGGTGGTCGATGTCGTCCTGGGTAATGCCGAGACCGGCGGTCGCGGCCAGCACTTGCGCATTTGACTTGACACCATCAAACAAAATGAAGGCCGACCGCTGGCGCCCCGAAAACAGCGCCGACCGGGCTTTGAACGCCTGCTGGCCCACTTCTGTTTTTGAGTATTTCATTCGCGCATTCTATTGCTTGAAAGACAATAAGCAAGCGCGGAAATACCCTTACCAGCCCCTTCGAGGGGTCTGTCCGCGACGACTATTGACAATGGCCGACCTTAACGCCAACGCCGCCAGTCTCAAATTTCATTCGGCTGTCAAAAAGGCATCTTCGGCATGCCTTTCATGCCCCCCATGCGCTTCATCATTTTCATCATGCCGCCGCCCTTCATTTTTTTCATCATGTCCTGCATCTGCTCAAATTCCTTGAGCATGCGGTTCACTTCCTGCACCTGCACGCCCGCGCCGGCGGCAATGCGCCGCTTGCGCGTGGCCTTGATGATCTCGGGTTTGCGCCGTTCCAGCGGCGTCATGCTATGGATGATGCCTTCCTTGCGCTTGATGTCTTTCTCGGCCCGGTCCATATCCACCTGGCCGGCCTTGGCCGCCATTGATGCCGGCAGTTTGTCCAGCAAACTGGACAATCCGCCCATCTGCTTCATTTGCTGAATCTGGGCCAGGAAATCATTCAGGTCAAAGCCGGCGCCGCTCTTGATCTTGGCCGCCAGCTTTTGCGCCGCGGCCATGTCCACGCCCGACGTGACCTGCTCGACCAGCGCCAGAATGTCACCCATGCCCAGAATGCGCCCGGCATGGCGCTCGGCATCAAACACTTCCAGACCGTCAATTTTCTCGCTGGTGCCGGCAAACTTGATCGGTGCCCCGGTAACCTGGCGCACCGACAGCGCCGCGCCGCCGCGTGAATCACCATCCGTCTTGGTCAGGATGATGCCGGTTAGGGGCAGTGCCTCCTTGAACGCCTTGGCTGTGTTGATGGCATCCTGGCCCTGCATGGCATCGACCACAAACAGGGTTTCCACCGGTTTCAGCACTGCATGCAGTTCCTTGATTTCGCGCATCAGCGCTTCGTCAATCGCCAGCCGGCCGGCGGTATCCACCAGCAGCACGTCAAAGAAATGTTTACGGGCATAGTCGAGCGCCGCCAGCGCAATATCGACCGGTTTTTGGTCTGGCGTACTGGGAAACCACTCAGCGCCGGCCTGGGCCGTCACCGTTTTCAACTGTTCAATCGCCGCCGGGCGGTACACGTCGCCAGACACCGTCAACACCTTTTTACGGCGCTTCTCAATGAGGTGCTTGGCCAGTTTGGCGGTGGTGGTGGTTTTGCCGGCCCCCTGCAATCCTGCCATCAGGATCACCGCGGGGGGCTGCGCCGCCAGATTGATGTCACTGACACCCTCGCCCATGGTGAGCGCGAGTTCCTTATTGACAATGCCGACCAGCGCCTGACCCGGGGAAAGAGACCCCAACACGTCCTGGCCGAGCGCCTTTTCCTTGACACGGGCGATAAAGTCACGCACCACGGGCAGCGCCACGTCGGCCTCCAACAGGGCCATGCGCACTTCACGTAGCATGTCCGCCACGTTGGCTTCAGTGATACGGGCCTGGCCGCGAATTTCCTTGACGAGGCGAGTGAGTTTATCGGTAAGGGCGGAGGCCATAGAGGGTATTCCGATCAACGGAACCAAGGTTGGGTGCCAACAGACGGTGGCAATATGCAAAACGCTAAACTGTACCCATGATTTTAGCCAGTGCTTCCCCCCTCAGTGTGACTTTGGCAATTGGCGCCGCCGTGGCCTATGCAGTGTCAGCCATCGGGGCCTCGCGCCTGGGCGCGCAGGCAGCGCGCGCAGCCGTGTGGCTGGCTTGGTTACTGCACGGCGTCTTATTGGCCTGGAGTCTCTTTGGCGCGGAACCCCGCTTCGGCTTTGCGCCGGCTTTGTCGGTCACGGCCTGGCTGGTGGCCGCGGTCTATGCGATTGAGAGTCACGTGTACCCGCTGCTGCAAACCCGCTGGGCCTTGTCGGCACTGGCCGCCATCGCGGTGCTGCTGGCAGCCCTGTTTCCGGGTAGCCCCTTGCATGCGACGGCCTCGCCGTGGCTGCCGCTGCACTGGGCATTGGGCATTGCCTCCTATGGCCTGTTTGGCGTCGCCGTGGTACACGCCTGGTTCATGACCCGGGCTGAAGGGCGTATTCGGCTGGCGACCGATCCGCACAGTGGCATGCCGCTGCTGACCATGGAGCGCTTGACCTTCCGGTTTGTGGGTGCCGGTTTCCTGCTCCTGTCTGCCACCCTGCTGGTGGGCGTTTTATTTGAGAAGCAACTGTACGGCTCGGCCACCCCTTTGAAATGGGATCACAAGACTGCGTTTTCAGTCTTGTCCTGGCTGACATTTGCCATTCTGCTGATAGGGCGCGCCCGTTTTGGTTGGCGCGGCAGGCGGGCGGTACGCGTCTTGTACATTGGCTCCGGACTGCTACTGCTGGCCTATGTCGGATCACGTTTCGTCATGGAGATCTTTCTGGGACGGTCCGTATGAAGCTCCTTCTTGTGCTCCTGGTCGTGCTGGTTGGCGTGTGGCTCTGGCGCTCCAACAGACAGTCAGACCCGACACTGAATCGACAAAAAACCAAAGCTGCGCCCGAGCCGCTGGATATGGTGCGTTGCGCGCTGTGTTCGGTGCATGTGCCCGCCGTGGATGCCGTTCAGGGCAAAAAAGGGGCGTATTGCAGCGCTGATCACCTCCATCGCGCGGAGCCCTGAATGAGCCAGCAGCCGGAGGCGCAATCCTGGTTCGGCCCGTCCTTGCTTGAGGCTGGCATCGAGCAGACAGACAACCCACGGGAGTTTGAGCGACTTTGGCGCGGCTTCATGACCGCACGCGTCACGCTGGGGGTGGTGCTGCTCTTGCTTCAAAGCACGATCTACTTCCTGGGGGCCGCCAAAGACACCACGCTGATCCTGATATGCAGTGGCTACTTTGTAGCAGCCCTGGCGGTGCGCCTGCTGGCCAGTCCACGCCAACTCGGCAAGACGTTTGACGTCCAGTGGATCAGCACCATCGGCGTGGACATTCTCGCCTTCACCGCGCTGCAAGTGGCTCAAGGCAACAGCATCAACTACGCGCCTTTGTTCGCCCTGCCCGTATTGATGGCGTCCGTGCTCGGGTCGCTGCTGCTGGCCCTGGGTGCCGCGGCCAGCGTGACCTTGCTGTTGTTTGGTTACGCCGCGTGGATGTCGATTCAGGTACCCGGGGACACGGCAACCCATTTTTTGCAGGCGGCTCTAGCTGGCGCCGGCTGTTTCGTCATTTCCTTTCTGGCCAACCAGATCGCCACCCGACTGGCCAACGTCGAGCTGCGGGCACAGCGCAGTCAGTTGGCGGCACGGGCACAAAAACTGGTCAACGAACTTGTGATTGAGTCTTTGCCAGACGGGATTCTGGTGATCGACCAACGCAGCACCGTGCGTGCGGCAAATCCGGCAGCACGCCGGCTTCTCGGCGCCGAACGCGCACTCAAAACCAGCTCGTTTGATCTGGCGGCCCTGATGGGATGGCAGGGGCTGGTCGATCTGGTGAAGCTCAGCTTTTCCGAGCAAGATGCCAGACAAGCGGATGTCACCATTCACCATGCCGGGCAGGGCCCCAGGCGCGTGCGGGTACGCACCCAGCTGACATCGACGCAGGGTAGCAGTGCCGAGAGCCTGTGTGTGGTCTTCCTTCAAGATCAGCGCGAGATGGAGGCCCGGATCCGAACTGAAAAATTGGCCAGCATGGGTCGCATGTCCGCCGCCGTCGCCCACGAAATTCGCAACCCTCTGGCGGCCATCAGCCAAGCCAATGCCCTGCTCGACGAAGACCTGACCGACCCCAGACATAAGCAACTCACCCAGATGGTGCAGCAAAATGCCAAGCGGCTGGAAAAAATCGTGGATGACGTACTCAACATCTCGCGGGTGCAACACCCTGAGCACGCCACCGCCTCCAGTGCACTGGTCTTGAATGGCGCCATGGAGCGAATTTGCCATGACTGGCAAGGCCAGACAGAAAACGACCACCGGCTACGCGTCAACCTGTCGCCCCGCCCTATCGAAATCAGGTTTGAAGCCGAACATCTTCGTCGGATTCTGGTCAACCTGCTCGACAATGCACGTCGCTATGCAAGCCATCAACCGGACGCAATCCAGGTGTCTGCCAGCGCTTCGCCGATGGCGCAAGGCGCCTTGAGCGTTTGGAGCGACGGTCTGCCGATGGACCAATCGGTTGAGCGACATTTGTTTGAACCATTTTTTTCGTCGGAGAGTCGCTCAAGCGGCTTGGGTCTCTACATCTGCCGTGAGTTGTGCGAGGGACACGGCGCCTCCATTGCCTACTATCGATCACGGCGAAACATCAAAGGGAAGCCCGTTGATGGCAACGAGTTCATCGTGACCTTCCAGACAAACCAGTGTCAAAACAGCATCGATGCGGCAAGCGACAACACATCTGTAACACCATGGCCTCAAACACACCGCTGAGTACCACCCAGATACTGGTCGTCGATGACGAACCAGATTTAAGGACGCTGTACGAGTTGACGCTGTTACGGGAAGGCTACCAAGTGGCAATAGCCGCAACGCTGGCAGAGGCCTTACAGCAGTTGGACGAACGCCGTTTTGATGTCGTCATCACCGACATGCGCCTGCCCGATGGCCTGGGCATGGAGCTGATCAGGCACATCAAGGCACAGCAACGCGGGGAACGCTGCGTCGTCATCACCGCCTACGGCTCCGCCGAAAATGCGGTGGAGTCGCTCAAGGCGGGCGCTTTTGATTATTTGACCAAGCCGGTCGATCTCAAGCAGTTTCGTGCCGTCATCGCATCAGCCGCGCAGAACCCGACACCCCAGCCCGCCACGGCAGGCCGCGCCGCCTCACTGCGCAGCGACGCGGGCAGCACTACGACACGAGCCTCCAATGGCGACGCTGCACTGCGCAGGCTGGTGGGTGAGTCCACCAGCATGCGACTGGTCAAGGAACGCATCGTGAAAGTGGCACGCAGCATGGCGCCGGTTCTGGTGACGGGCGAATCCGGCACCGGCAAGGAACTGGTGGCAAACGCCATTCATGCCAATAGTCATCGTTGCGGTGCAGCGTTGGTCGCGGTCAACTGCAGTGCCATTCCCGAGAGTCTTCTCGAAGCCGAATTTTTTGGAACCAAAAAAGGCTCCTATACCGGCTCAACCCAGGACCGCGCTGGTTTCTTCCAGGCCGCCAGTGGCGGAACCCTGTTGCTGGACGAGATTGGGGACTTGCCCCTCGCCATGCAGTCCAAACTGCTGCGGGCGATTCAGGAACGCTGCATCCGCCCCATCGGTTCGCCCCACGAAGAGCCGGTCGATGTCCGGATCATCAGCGCAACCCATAAGGATCTCGCCGCCGAAGTGCAGGCTGGCCGCTTTCGGCAGGATCTGTATTACCGCTTGAATGTGATTGAGATTGTGATCCCGCCATTGCGGGAACGGCGGGAAGACCTACCCGTGCTGTGCAACGCCTTGCTCCGTCGAATTGCCCATGAATCAGGCATCCCGGTGCCCACGCTGCCGGCCGCTGTACTCGATCAACTCGCACGGGACCCCCTGCTTGGCAACGTACGCGAGCTAGAAAATCTTTTGCACCGCGCCGTCGCCTTGAGCGACGCAGATGACCTTCAGATTGAACCCTCCGTCCGTCAAGCACTCACGCCGGAACCATCCAATGTGAGTACCGGTCCGGCACCCCTGGACGACGATCAGATCGCACTTCCCCGCGACTTGCAAAGTCATCTCGACCTGCAAGAACGGGAGATATTGATCCAGGCCTTGCGTGAAACCGGCTTCAATCGCACCGCCGCCGCGGCCCGACTGGGTTTAAGCCTGCGTCAAATGCGTTATCGGATCGCCAGGCTCCACATAGACACCCCGTCCACCAATGAAGCCTCCGATGAATGCGCCTGAACGGCAGGAAAATTCACCCCTTTGGGTCGATGGTTGGTACCAGTTTGCCGGTCGGCTGCCCTCGCCAAATTACGGTCACCGTCCCTCAGGGGAACAGGTTGATCTGATCGTGCTGCATTCCATCAGTCTTCCCCCGGGGCAGTATGGTGGTGATGAGGTGCAGCGCCTGTTCACCAACCAGCTCGACTGGAACAAGCACCCCTACTTCAAGAGCATTGAGGGGATGGAAGTGTCCTCCCACTTCTATATCCGTCGCCATGGTGAACTCCAGCAGTTCGTCAGCGCCCATGACCGCGCCTGGCATGCCGGCGTCTCCAGTTATCGGGGGCGAAGCAACTGCAACGACAACTCCATCGGCATAGAACTTGAGGGGGTCGAAGGGGGTCTTTTTGACGACAGTCAATATGAAACGCTGGCGGGCTTGTGTGCGGCCATCCTGCAACGTTACCCCATCAGGCATATCGCCGGCCACGAACATGTCGCCGCCGGACGAAAAGCCGACCCGGGCAATGGCTTCGACTGGCCACAACTGCAGCAAGCATTGGGCTTGGCATCTCAGTATTTTCCCGATGGTGTTTTGTCAAACAATGTTTGCTGAATTTATTTTTCTGTAAGCGCCTCATCCTGGTACGGAAGCTTTTCCTGCAGAATTAAAAAGTGAGCAGAAGGCTGTATGCGGCACTGAAGGGTAAAACCCTTGGCAAGGCTTGTATTTGCTGGATGCGGCCAACGATTTATTGACGTATCAACGTGTCCAGAAGGGTCCACCGGCCCAGCGCAGGACCCGCCCCATGAGAATTTCAGGAAGCGCCCTCGACTGGATTTGAAGGAATCCAGAAGAATTCCCCCTGCTCGACGAGATACACTACCGGTAGTGCTTGAAATCAGTCAAGACCCCATATATAGTGTGTCCTGCTCACAGCGGCAGCCCATCCACAAGTGGATCCGGCGTTGCTCGCAGGGACCCGAAATCCAAATAAAACACTGCCATAGACGAGGACATAAATGCAAACCGCTTTGAATACACCATCCGACCTCCATACCGGTGTTCTTGCGCCGCACAGCGCCGATGGCGCCAACCATACAGCGCCCAACTCACTGAGTCATTACCAGATTCTTCGCCGCAACGGCGCGGTGGTGCCCTTTGAGCCCAACAAAATCGCGGTCGCCATGATGAAGGCGTTTTTGGCGGTGCATGGTACACAAGGTGCCGCATCGGCCAGCGTTCGTGAAACGGTGGACGTGTTGACGCAGGCCGTCATTCGCGCCCTGATGCGCTCGCGCCCGGGTGGCGGCACGTTTCACATTGAGGACGTGCAGGACCAGGTTGAACTCGGGCTGATGCGTGGTGGCCACCACGAAGTCGCGCGGGCCTATGTGCTGTATCGGGAAAAGCACAACCAAGAACGCGCCAAAAAAGTGATCCAGGAAACGCCCACGGCGCCCGTGCTGCACGCATTGGACAACGGTGAACGCATCGTTCTTGATCTGGAGCGGCTCAAGGGCCTCATCCAATCCGCCTGCGCGGGATTGGGCGCAGACGTCAAGCCGGAGCCCATCATGGCCGAGACAATGCGCAACCTGTATGACGGCGTCCCCATGGACGAGGTGTACAAAGCATCGGTGCTGGCCGCGCGCACGCTGATCGAGAAAGATCCCGATTACACCTACGCCACCGCACGCCTGCTGTTTCACACCATTGCCAAGGAAGCATTGGGTCGGGACGTGGTGCAGGCCGACATGGCCCAGGCTTACGTCGATTACTTCCCCCAGTTCATCCAAAAAGGGGTTGACAACGAACTGCTCGACGCAAAACTGCTTGAGTTTGACTTGAATCGGCTGGGGGCCGCGCTCAAGGCCGACCGGGATCTGAAGTTTGACTACCTGGGTTTGCAGACCCTGTACGACCGCTACTTTCTGCACATTGGCAAAACGCGCATTGAGTTGCCACAGGCCTTCTTCATGCGTGTGGCCATGGGCCTGTCACTCAATGAGTCGGACCGCGAGGCGCGTGCCATTGAGTTCTACGAAGTGCTCTCTTCGTTCGACTTCATGTCCAGCACCCCGACGCTGTTCAATAGCGGCACCTTGCGCTCGCAGCTCTCCAGCTGCTATCTCACCACCGTGCCGGACAATCTGGAAGGCATTTATGACGCCATCAAGGAGAACGCACTGTTGTCCAAATTTGCCGGCGGCCTGGGCAACGACTGGACCCGGGTGCGCGCCTTGGGCGCCCATATCAAAGGCACCAATGGCGAGTCGCAGGGCGTGGTTCCCTTCTTGAAGGTGGTGAATGACACCGCTGTGGCGGTCAATCAGGGCGGCAAGCGCAAGGGCGCGGTTTGCACCTATCTGGAGACCTGGCACCTCGACATTGAAGAATTCCTGGAGTTGCGCAAAAACACCGGTGACGATCGCCGCCGCACCCACGACATGAACACCGCCAACTGGATCCCCGACCTGTTCATGCGCCGAGTGATGGAAAAAGGCCAGTGGACGCTGTTCTCCCCCAACAACGTGCCCGACCTGCACGACAAATTTGGCGCTGATTTTGAGACCGCCTATGTTGCTTACGAAGCCAAAGCAGCGCGCGGCGAACTCAAGCCGGCCCGTACACTGCAAGCTGCGGACCTGTGGCGAAAAATGCTCACCATGCTGTTTGAAACCGGTCACCCCTGGATCACGTTCAAGGACGCCTGCAATATCCGCTCGCCGCAGCAGCATGTGGGCGTAGTTCACTCCAGCAACCTGTGCACGGAGATTACCCTCAACACCAGTGACACCGAAACCGCGGTGTGCAACCTCGGCTCCGTCAACTTGCTGCAGCACCTGATGGATGGCCCGGCAGGCTCGGTTGGCGACGCCAAAGTGCTTGATCACGCCAAATTGCAAAGAACCATCACAACCGCGATGCGTATGCTCGACAACGTCATCGACATCAATTACTACGCCGTGCAAAAGGCGCGCGACTCCAACCTGCGGCACCGTCCGGTCGGCTTGGGGGTGATGGCGTTCCAGGACAGTCTGTATGAGTTGCGCATCCCCTATGCCAGCGAAGCGGCCGTGGCGTTCGCGGACACATCGATGGAAGCCATCTGCTATTACGCCTATTGGGCATCCACCGAGCTGGCGCGGGAACGGGGTCAGTACTCCAGTTACAAAGGGTCTCTCTGGGACCAGGGCATTTTGCCGATCGACACACTGGACATGCTGGCGCGCGAGCGCGGCGGCTATGTCGAAGTGGATCGCTCCTCCACGCTGGACTGGGACGCCCTGCGCCAGAAGATTGCCCAGGATGGCATGCGCAACTCCAACTGCACCGCCATCGCCCCCACCGCTACCATTTCCAACATCATCGGCGTGGACGCCTCGATCGAGCCTTGCTTTGGCAATCTGTCCGTCAAGTCCAACCTATCGGGTGAATTCACCATCATCAACAGCTACTTGGTGCAGGACCTCAAGCGCTTGAAGCTTTGGGATGATGTCATGGTGATGGACCTCAAACATTTTGATGGCTCCTTGAACCCGATTGACCGTGTTCCGGTTGACATCAAGGCCTTGTACGCCACCGCCTTCGAGGTTGAGACGCGTTGGCTGGTGGAAGCGGCGGCGCGCCGCCAGAAGTGGATTGATCAGGCCCAGTCTCTCAACATTTACATGGCGGGGGCCTCTGGCAAAAAGCTGGATGACACCTACAAACTCGCCTGGATTCGCGGCCTGAAGACAACCTACTATCTGCGCACCATGTCGGCCACCCATGCCGAGAAATCAACCGTGACCGCCGGGCGCATGAATGCGGTTTCTTCGGGCAATGAATCAACCCATAGCAGTGTCGGCATGAGCGCACTGGATGCCGCTGCCGCCGCTGCAAAAATGCAGATGGCATCCGGCCCGGCCACGGACATCAAGTTTTGTGGTGTTGATGACCCGACCTGTGAGTCATGCCAGTAAGGTCTGAACCACTGTCGTGTGCATTGCTTTGCGATGTTGCTGCACAACACATGACGACACAATATGGCAGCGATGTGAATGAATACTTTTCATTTCATTTCGCTGCTCTCATAATCCGCTGATTGGAATCATTTATGTTGACCTGGGACGAAGAAGTCAAGCCCACCCCGCCATTGCCTGATGCCCGCGGCTCGTCCAGCAGTCGCTTGACCGAGCCTGCGCCGTCCGCCGCAGTTCACACCCTCCATGATGGCGCAGTGCAACCAGCTGTACCGGCACCAACACACGGAAGTAGCGCAGCAGTTGCCAGCAGTCCGCGGCGTGTCAATGCCGCTGACAAACGCATCATCAATGGCAAGACGGACGTGAACCAGCTGGTTCCATTCAAGTACAAGTGGGCTTGGGAAAAGTATCTCTCCAGCTGCGCCAACCACTGGATGCCGCAAGAAGTCAACATGACGCGTGATATTGCCTTGTGGAAAGATCCCAATGGTCTTACCGAAGACGAACGCCGCATCATCAAGCGCAATCTGGGGTTTTTCGTCACCGCAGATTCACTGGCAGCCAACAACATCGTGCTCGGTACCTACCGCCACATCACGGCACCGGAGTGCCGACAGTTTTTGTTGCGCCAGGCTTTTGAGGAAGCCATTCACACCCATGCTTACCAGTACATCGTGGAGTCCTTGGGTCTGGATGAAAGCGAAATCTTCAATGCCTACAACGAAGTCAAATCCATTCGTGACAAAGACGAGTTTTTGATACCGTTCATTGAAGCGATCATGGACCCGAATTTCAAGACCGGAACACACGAGACCGACCAAACTCTGTTGAAGTCACTGATCGTGTTTGCCTGCCTGATGGAAGGCCTGTTTTTCTATGTCGGGTTTACGCAGATTTTGGCATTGGGCCGTCAAAACAAAATGACAGGGGCCGCCGAGCAATACCAGTACATTTTGCGCGACGAATCGATGCACTGCAACTTTGGCATCGACCTGATCAACCAGCTCAAGCTTGAAAACCCGCAGTTGTGGACACCAGACTTCAAGGCCGAGATCAAAGTTCTGTTCGAAAAAGCGGTGGAGCTTGAATATCGATACGCTGAAGACACCATGCCACGTGGTGTGCTCGGTATGAATGCGTCCATGTTCAAAGGCTACTTGCGTTACATCGCCAACCGTCGGGCGACGCAAATTGGTCTGGAAACGCTATTTCCCCATGAAGAAAATCCGTTCCCCTGGATGAGCGAAATGATTGACCTGAAGAAAGAGCGCAACTTCTTCGAGACCCGCGTCATTGAGTATCAATCTGGCGGCGCGCTTTCTTGGGATTGATTTAAAAAAAATGACAACAAGACTTTCACAAATTATTGATTGCCCAGCGGCGGGCAAAAGTAGTTTGTGCACCCGAGTTCATGGTGTTGGGTTCAATCCCAGCATCATGAATCGCTTCATGCACTCCAACCCGCACGAAGTGCTCTTTGTAAATTGATCAAGGAGAAATTAAATGGCAACTGCAAAAAAACCGGTCGCAAAAAAGACCGCTCCCGCGAAGAAAGCTGCACCAGCAAAGAAGGCTGCACCAGCCAAAAAAGTAGCCGCTAAAAAAGCTGCACCGGCCAAAAAGGCGGCGCCAGCGAAAAAAGTAGCTGCAAAGAAAGCTGCGCCGGCAAAAAAAGCCGCTCCAGCCAAAAAAGTAGCCGCTAAAAAAGCTGCGCCAGCCAAAAAGGTGGCACCAGCGAAAAAAGTGGCTGCAAAGAAAGCTGCACCGGCCAAAAAGGTGGCACCAGCGAAAAAAGTAGCTGCAAAGAAAGCTGCACCGGCCAAAAAGGCGGCGCCAGCGAAAAAAGCCGCTCCAGCCAAAAAGGTAACCGCCAAGAAAACAGCAGCAAAAAAGGCGCCCGCCAAAAAAGTCGCTGTCGTCAAGAAAGCAGCCAAAAAACCGGCTGCAAAGAAAGCCGCGAAAGCGCCCGCTGCCAAGGCCGCGCCGGCCCCTGCTGCTCAGACCACGCTGAACCCGCAGGCCGCCTGGCCGTTTCCGACGGCCAGCAAGCCCTGAACCGCCAACGCGGTTTGGCCTCAAGCCCGATGCCGAAACGCATCGGGCTTTTTCTCGGGGCATCTACAAGCCGACCGCCTTCAAGTCAATCGTGGAGTTCTGTGGCGCGCGGCGCCGCGACAAACATCAACGCAAGCGGTTGGATTGCCCCCGCTGCAGGCCGCCATCAATGCCATATGCGCGCAGAGTTCATGGCGCCAGGATTAAAACCGCTGCGCTGGAAGTTCAGGGATAAAACGCCAGCAGACGGTAGCCGGTTACCCGCTCCGCCATGCCGGCGGCGCTGACCGCAATCGCCAGTGACGCCGGCCACTCGGAGCCCGCTGCCAAGGTGTCCAATTTGGCCCCCAGTTCGGCGGGAAGGAACACGCGCCGCACGACGGGTTGATCGCGTGAGTCGGTCAAAGTCAATTCAATGGCGGGTATGGCCAACTCAGTGATCGCTGTATTTTTGAACGTGAAATTCAAGCGGTAGGAGTCGCCCCGGATCTTGCTAAACGAGGAGCTGTCGATCACGATTGACTCAATCTGTCGTAGCGGCGACAGGGGGCAATTCAAGGCACCACAGAGCGCCAACATGCCGGGCCTGAGACCCGGTTGCGCCGCCACAATCCGGTCGCGCTCATGCACCACAATTTGTCCCACCAGCCCAAGCAGTAAGGTCAAACCCAGCAAGACTAAAGTCGCACGCATGAGCGGCTTGTGCCAGAACGAGCCGGCTTTGCTATCCCGCAGGAAAGAAACATCACTCAAGTCAGCACTGCTGTCGGGCTCAGTGCCGTCGGGGGCAGCAAGAACCAGATGATCGGGCAATGCCGCCGTCGGGGGGGTTAGCCCCGAGAACCCATCTGGCATCAACTCTGGCAGAGACCGCTCTGCATCAATATCAACATCATCTGTTGGGTCGAGCAGCGGCTGCACCTGCTCAACCGGCACTTCATCCGGGCTGCCGAGGCTGCCCGAATCCAGAGCGGCATCAACGGGCGGAAGTGTGTCATCCGACAAGCCAGTCTCGTCATACCGCGCCACCCGTGCCTCCTGCCCAGCTGCGGGCGTCTCCTGTTCCAGCGGGACCTGCACCAGGTGAAGCGATGCGTCAAATATTTCGTCACATTGGCCACACCGAACCCAGCCTTCGGAAATCCGCAGCTGATCGGGTACGACCTTGAACATGGTCTCGCAGGCCGGGCAACGTGTAATCAGGCTCATTGGGTCGCAAATTGTAGAGCCGGCCCCACGCGGCTTAGCGCGTGGCGGTCATCAGTATCCAGCCATCTTCCTGGTCTGCGATTTTCAGCTGGCAGTACGGGGCGTAGGCAGCTTTGAGTTCATCCGCCTGCCGCTCCAGAATGCCCGCCAGCACCAGTGAGCCACTGGGCGCCACCCGCGACCAAAGCAAAGGTGCCAGCACCTTGAGCGGCGATGCCAGAATATTGGCCAGTACGGTCTGATAGACACCCGACACGGTTTCCGGCAACCCGGCCTTCAGGCTGACCTGATTCGCTTGCGCATTCAGCACGGTCGAGTCAACGGCCGCATCATCAATGTCGACGGCGTCAATGTCGGTGGCGCCAAACTTGGCCGCACCGATCGCCAGAATTCCGGAACCACAGCCGTAGTCCAGCACCCGACCCAGACCGTTTTCAGTCCGGGCACCGTCCGGGCGGCCATGCTGCGCAATCCAGCGCAAACACATCCGGGTCGTCGGGTGGGTGCCGGTGCCAAACGCCAAGCCGGGATCGAGTCGGATGATGATGCGGGCCTGCGCTGGTGGCTCGTGCCAGGTCGGCACAATCCAGAACTCCGGGGTGATTTCTACCGGCGTGAACTGCGACTGCGTCAAGCGCACCCAGTCCTGCTCAGGCACCTCCTGCACCCCCAAGATTTGGCAGTCTGCGAAGAAGTCCTGCAGCACCAGAAGCGCCAGCGCCTCTTTTGCCAAGGCTTCAGAGGCGTACAACGCCGTCACCCGTGAGCGCTGCCAGCCGTCTTTGGGCGGCGGCATGCCGGGCTCGCCAAACAAAGCCTGCTCGGCATCGGTCTGGGCGTCGGCATCCTCGACGCTGACGCTCAAGGCGTCCAGCGCATCAAGCGCGTCACTCAAGGTCTCAACCCGGTTTTCCGGGCACATCAAGCTCAATTCAAACATGCGATCCTAATAAGTTGAGGACAGAGCTGGTTCGCGCGGCAATACTGCAGTCTGTCCCGCAAGGTTTCAGTTCAACGCTTGTGCTGACCAAGCCACTCTTCAAGATAATGAATGTTGGTGCCACCCGCCATGAACTTGGCATCCACCATCAACTCCCGATGCAGGGCGATATTGGTGTTAATGCCTTCCACCACGGTTTCACCCAGGGCCGTGCGCATGCGCGCCATCGCCTGCTCACGCGTGTCGCCATGCACAATGATCTTGCCCACCATCGAATCGTAATTCGGGGGAACAAAGTAATTGGTATAGATGTGAGAATCCACCCGCACGCCCGGCCCGCCCGGCGCGTGCCACATGGTGACGCGACCGGGTGAAGGAATGAACTTGTACGGGTCTTCCGCGTTCACCCGACACTCAATGGCATGGCCGCGAATCTCAATCTGGCGCTGCGTAAAGGGCAACTTCTCACCCGCGGCCACCATGATCTGGGTCTTGACGATGTCCACCCCGGTGATCATTTCCGTCACGGGATGCTCCAC
This sequence comes from Rhodoferax sp., assembly GCA_036835225.1. Classification (GTDB taxonomy): domain Bacteria; phylum Pseudomonadota; class Gammaproteobacteria; order Burkholderiales; family Burkholderiaceae_C; genus Rhodoferax. The sequence goes on from DAITMI010000046.1 coordinate 18,616, forward strand.
CTGTACGCGGGTATTCATCTCGATAAAGTAGAACTCGCCATCTTCGTACAGAAACTCGAAGGTCCCGGCGCCGCGGTACCCAATCTTCTTGCACGCCGCCACGCAGCGCTCTCCGACCCGGTCAATCAGTTTGCGCGGAATCCCGGGTGCGGGGGCTTCTTCAATGATTTTCTGGTGACGCCGCTGCATCGAGCAATCACGCTCACCCAGGTACACCACGTTCTTGTGCTTGTCGGCCAGAATCTGGATTTCAATGTGCCGGGGATTTTGCAGGAACTTCTCCAGGTACACCGCCGGGTTGCCGAACGCGGCGCCGGCCTCGGCCTTGGTCATGGCCACGGCATTGATCAAGGCGGCCTCGGTGTGCACCACGCGCATGCCGCGTCCGCCACCACCACCAGCCGCCTTGATGATGACCGGATAGCCCACGGCCTTGGCAATGCGGCGAATGAGCACCGGATCATCCGGCAGTTCGCCTTCCGAGCCGGGCACGCACGGCACCCCGGCCTTGATCATCGCCTGCTTGGCCGACACCTTGTCGCCCATGATGCGAATTGACTCGGGCGTGGGACCAATGAACTGAAAGCCGCTTTTTTCTACCCGCTCGGCAAAATCAGCGTTTTCGCTTAGAAAACCATAGCCGGGATGAATCGCCTCGGCATCGGTGACCTCAGCCGCTGAAATGATGGCGGGCATGTTCAGGTAGCTCAGCGCCGACGGTGCCGGTCCGATGCAGACCGCCTCCTCGGCCAGCTTGACGTATTTGGCCTCGCGATCCGCCTCGGAATAGACCATGACAGCCTTGATACCGAGTTCGCGACAGGCGCGTTGAATTCTGAGGGCGATTTCGCCCCGATTGGCAACCAGGATTTTCTTGAACATAGGCGTTGGCGCTTGGCCTCACTCAATCACGAACAGGGGCTGTCCGTATTCGACCGGTTGCCCGTTCTCACAGAGAATCTTCGTCACGGTGCCCGATTTGTCAGCTTCGATCTCATTAAGAATTTTCATGGCCTCAATGATGCACACGGTCTCGCCCGCCTTGATGGCGTCGCCGATTTCCACAAACGCCTTGGCCCCCGGTGAAGCCGACCGATAGAAAGTACCGACCATCGGCGACTTGACGGTATGACCGGCGGCCACTGGCACCGGCACAGCAGCAGGCTCCGCACTCTGGACCGGCATCGCAGGCGTCACCATGGCGACCGGCGCCGCATACTGCTGCACCATGGCACCACCGCCCTTGACGATGCGAACCTTGCCTTCTGCTTCGGTGATTTCCAGCTCCGAGACATTTGATTCCGACACAAGGTCAATCAGCGTCTTCAGTTTTCTTAGATCCATGAGGTCTCCAACGATTATCAAATGATGACTGGCGAATTTACCTTAAATTCCATCAAAAAGCAGTCATCTTCTTTTATTTTACGAAATCAAATGCCTACTCCGACGATCATGGTGCGCATCTACATGCGCCGACAACCTCTTGGCCGACATGCATTCAGGCGATTCGAGTCTATTTCAGCAAAGCCCAGGCCCGCAAATCATCGGGTGTCACTTGGCCCATTTTACGATGCGCCACCTGGCCGTCTGAGCCCAGCACCACGGTGAAGGGCAAACCGCCGCTCAAATTTCCGAGCGATTTGCTGATTTCCACCCCTCGCAGTCCTGCCAGTGCCACCGGAAAAGGGACCGGCGCCTTCGCCAGAAAGCGCTGGACTGGCACCAGTTGATCCACTGCCAAACCCAGAACTTGCCAGCCTTTGGCTGAATGTTCCTGATAAAAGGCGCTCAATAAAGGAAGTTCTTCCACACAAGGTGGGCACCAGGGGGCCCAGAAGTTCAATAAGACTGGTTTGCCGCGCAGCGCGGCCATGCGAAGAGGACTGCCATCAAGTGTCGCAAACTCCGACTGCCAGAGCTCGGCTTCGGCGACCGGCGACATCGCTTGCGGCTGATAGCGCCGCCAGGCGAGCCCGGCGCCAGCCAGGGCGGCGGCGGCAGCCACGGCGCCCAGCAGCCAGCGCCGACGACCCGACGAACGATTTTCTGCAGATTCAGGGGAAGGGGTTACGTTAGTCATGGGCGCTGATCATGCAACAAACGGCGCACCGCCACCATATCCCCGCGCGGGGTGCGCCCTTTGGCGTCCGGCCGCAGTGCGCCCCGTACGTCATCGCGATCGTAAACGAGCAAATGAACGCCCACGTCTTCCTTCAAGTCCGGACAAAAAGCGTGCACGCTCAGCGCCTCGACCGACTCGCCATGAAAGCCGGTGACGGTGCGCGGCACGTAATCCACTTGATGGTCGATCAGCGAGATCTCGGCTGATTTGCTGTCATCACAAAACAACTGAATATAAATATCCGACAATCGGGTCGCGGTACCGTGCCACACGGCACCGCCCAAGTGAGGGTGAAATGCGGCCATGCGTTCCATCCAGACCAGGGCAAGACGGCGCAAAGCCAGCAATTCAGCGGGCTGCGTGTCGGCGCAAAAAAGCGCGATGTAGTCCACCACCGCATCCTCGATTTCATCATTGCCCGGCAACGCGGTGCGCCCCGGCAAGCCCAGTTGCTTGACCGCGCGGCGCTTGGCTGGACCGTACTCCAACCCCTCCTCCACCACCATGCGGGCGGCGACGGTCGCGATTTCTGATTTGAGGGTATCCATAGGCCGCCATTTTGCCGCGTTTAGGTCCACCTAAAATATCGCCATGCACATTCATATTTTGGGTATTTGCGGAACCTTCATGGGCGGCCTGGCCGCGCTGGCACGGGAAGCAGGCCACCGGGTCACGGGTTGCGACAGCGGTGTTTATCCGCCCATGAGCGACCAGCTGCGCGCCCTCGGCATTGACCTGATGGAAGGCTTTGACGCCGACCAACTGGCACTGCAGCCGGACCTGTTTGTGGTGGGCAATGTGGTTAGCCGCACCCACCTGGCCGATGGCACCCCGAAATTTCCCTTGATGGAAGCCATTCTGGACGCCGGCCTGCCCTACACCAGCGGCCCGCAGTGGCTGGCCGAACATGTGCTGCAGGGCCGGCATGTCATCGCCGTCGCCGGCACCCATGGCAAAACCACCACCACCGCCATGGTCGCCTGGATCCTGGAATCGGCCGGTCTGCAGCCCGGGTTTCTGGTCGGCGGGGTGCCGATGAACTTCGACGTTTCAGCCCGGCTGGGTCGCCTGGCCCCCACGCTTGCCACTTCGTGTGCTGCGCTGCCCCCCGAGGGGGCTGTTTCGCCTTGGGGCGGCCCGGCGGCGAAACCTCTCGCTCGCCCCGTATTCGTGATCGAAGCTGACGAATACGACACCGCGTTTTTCGACAAACGCAGCAAGTTTGTGCACTACCGTCCGCGCACCGCCGTGCTCAACAACCTGGAATTCGACCACGCCGACATCTTTGACGATCTGGCGGCCATCGAGCGTCAGTTTCACCACCTGGTGCGGACCGTGCCGGGCGCCGGCCCGCATGGAGCGGGCCGCATCGTGGTCAACGGCCTGGAAGAAAGCCTGGCGCGGGTGCTGCACATGGGCTGCTGGAGTGAAGTGCGCAGCTTTGGCGCGGCGGTGAGCGACTTCACCGCTGCAGGCGCACCGCATGACTTTGACGTGCTGTACCAAGGCCAGCCAGTCGGCCATGTGACGTGGGCCCTGACCGGCGTGCACAACCAGCTTAACGCGTTGGCGGCGATTGCCGCAGCCCAGCACGTCGGGGTGTCACCCGAAGTCGCCGCCAATGCATTAGGTAGCTTTGAAAACGTGAAGCGGCGCATGGAAGTGCGCGGCAGCGTGCAAGTAGCGGGCGGCAGCATCACCGTTTACGACGACTTTGCCCACCACCCCACCGCCATCCGCACCACGGTGGACGGGCTGCGCCGCAAGGTGGGCCCCAATCAGCGCATCCTGGCAGTGTTTGAGCCGCGCAGCAACACCATGAAGCTGGGCACCATGAAAGCCCAGTTGCCCTGGAGCCTGGAAGACACCGATCTGGCGTTTTGCCATGGCGGCGGCCTGGGCTGGGACGCGCGTGAAGCGCTGGCCAGCATGGGCGCCAAGGCGCTGGTCGCCGACAGCATTGACGCGTTGGTGGCGCAGGTGCTGGCGCAGGCGCGCCCCGGCGACCATATCCTGTGCATGAGCAATGGCGGCTTTGGTGGCATTCACCTCAAGCTGCTGCAGGCACTACAAAATAAATAGCTACTTTCCCAATGGATACGGGGGCTAGAGGCCTAAAACACCGCAGATTCAACTACAAAGTGCATCAGTAGGTAGTTTAAGCGGCGTCGTTTTC
>DAITMI010000047.1:0-21683 GCA_036835225.1 Rhodoferax sp.
CACGACGCGCGCAAGCACGTGACAAGACGATTGCGGAGTTGGTCACTATAGGTCACGGGCGAAGAAGGCTTGCGCCTTGGGCGGCAGGTGGAGCGCGGTGGCGAGTGCCCCATGCGCTTGGCGCAGCCATTTGTGAACGAGGTTGGCGTTAACGCTGTTATCCAGCGCCACCTTGGCCACCGAGGTGCCAGGGCGCGCACATTCCCTTCACCCGTTGCCAGCGCAGTGGCTGCGCGACAGCGCCTTGGCGCAGTTCGTGCCGGCCTATTGGCGCCGCTTGATCGAGCGGCAAGATGACTTGGCCGCACGCTTACAAGCCACTCGCATGCCCATGGGGCACAATCACAGTCGAACATGCGGCACAATTTGGCCAGTGAGACTATTTGATATCAGGGGCCGGCCGCAGCCACGCTAAGCGAGCCAGATTTGTCCCCAACACTTTGAGTGCAACATCCCATGACCGACGTTACCAACATCCCCCCGCGCGACAAGGCCGAAATACTGGCCCAGGCGTTGCCCTACATCCGCAAGTTCCATGGCAAGACCATGGTCATCAAGTACGGCGGCAACGCCATGACCGACCCGGCCTTGCAGGCAGATTTTGCCGAGGATGTGGTGCTGCTCAAACTGGTGGGCATCAACCCCGTGGTGGTGCACGGAGGCGGGCCGCAGATTGAAACCGCGCTCAAGCGCCTAGGGAAAAAAGGCGAATTCATCCAGGGCATGCGCGTGACTGATGCCGAAACCATGGAGGTGGTGGAGTGGGTGCTGGCGGGCGAGGTGCAACAGGATATTGTGGGCCTGATTAACCAGGCGGGCGGCAAGGCGGTGGGCCTGACCGGACGCGATGGCGGCATGATCCGGGCCCAAAAACTCAGAATGCTGGACAGCAGCGATCCCAGCAAAGTGCATGACATGGGCCAGGTGGGCGATATTGTCAGCATCGACCCCAGCGTGGTCAAGGCCTTGCAGGATGATGCGTTCATTCCCGTGATCAGCCCGATTGGCTTTGGCGAGAACAACGAGAGCTACAACATCAACGCCGATGTCGTCGCCGCCAAGCTGGCCACCGTGCTGCAAGCGGAAAAGCTGATGATGCTGACCAATATCAGCGGCGTGCTGGACAAGGCTGGCAATTTGCTCACCGATCTCAGTGCGCGTCAGATTGAGGAGTTGTTTGCCGACGGCACCATCAGTGGCGGCATGCTGCCCAAGATCAGCGGTGCGCTGGACGCGGCCAAAAGCGGCGTCAACTCGGTGCACATCATCGACGGTCGGGTGCCCCATGTGCTGCTGCTGGAAATTCTGACGGACCAGGCATTTGGCACGATGATTCGCTCCCACTGAATCGCTATTGTTTTTGTAGCTGCAGACGAAATAAACACGGGGGTTAAAGGCCTTTTTGATGAGACTCCTGCTGGTTGAAGACGACGTGATGGTGGCGAGCGGTATCAAGCTGGGGCTGACCGATGCCGGCTACGCGGTGGACTGGGTGGGCAGTGCCGAGCGCGCGCTGGAGGTCGCGTTGCGCGAAGTGTTTGACGTAGCCATCATCGACATTGGTCTGCCGGGTATGGATGGCGTGGCGTTGACACAGCGGCTGCGTAAAGACGGTCATGCCATGCCGGTGCTGCTTCTCACGGCACGCGATGCCCTGCATGACCGTGTCCAGGGTCTCGACACCGGGGCCGATGATTACATGATCAAACCGTTCCAGTTGCCCGAGTTGCTGGCACGCCTGCGCGCGCTGTTGCGTCGGTCCCAAGCCGCCACCTCCGCGGTGTTGAGTTTTGGCCCGCTGGAGCTGGACACGGCCACCCGCTTGGCCTGCATCCGCCCGGGCGGTCAGCCGGTCGAGTTGGGTCCGCGCGAATGGACCGTCATGGAGTATTTGCTCATCAACGCGCCCAAGCCCGCCAACAAGGATAAGTTGCTGCAGGCGCTGACCGGCTGGGACAAGGAGATCACGCCCAATGCGGTGGAGGTGTATATCTCGCGCTTGCGCGCCAAGCTTGAACCGCATGGCATCGCGCTGCGCTCGATTCGCGGTTTCGGTTACCGCCTGGAGATGGCTGCCAACGCCGCCACCTCCGACAACACGGCCAGCTGATTGATGCAGACGGTCGCCGTGTCCGCGGGCCTGAAGCGGCGCTTGTTGTTGTTGCTGTTGATGCCCTTGTCCCTGCTGACCTGCGTCAACGCCTGGCTTGATTACCGCTCGGCCGACAACGCCGCCCTGCAGCAAGACCGGCGCTTGCTCCAGTTGCTACCCCTGCTGGCTGACTCGGTGCTGGCCAAGGGAAAAACGGCGGATGACCCGCCGGTGTTGCTCACGGCCCCGGCGGTCGAAGAATTCCTCAAAGACGGCGCTGGTTTTTCGGCCTTTGGCATTGCCAACCTAGCCGGCCGGGTGCTGGTGGGCGATGACTGGCTGAGCACGCGCCCGCCCAACACCCGCCAGCCCGAGTTCTCCAGCGTAGAAGACGGCGGCGTGACCTACCGCATGGTTTCCCAGCGCGTCCAGACCACGGCCGGGGAGCTGGTGGTCCGCCTGGCAGACGGGTCCGACCCGCGCCAGCAGTGGGTCAAACGGGTGCTGTTCAAGGTCTTGTTGCCTAACCTGGTGCTGATGGTGGTGGCGGTGTTTGCCGTCAACTGGGCGGTCAAACGGGCGCTGCGCCCGCTGCTGACGCTCAAGGAGGCGGTGGAGCGCCGCTCACCCCGCGACTTGAGCCCGATGGATGTGCAAGCCTCGCCGGAAGAAGTGCGTCCGCTGGTGCAGTCGCTCAACCGCCTGTTTGAGCTGGTCAATGCGCAGGCGGAGAGCCAGCGTCGTTTTGTGGCGGATGCGGCGCATCAGCTGCGTACGCCGCTGGCGGGCTTGCAGGCGCAGATCGAAGCCTGGGCGCAAGCCGTCAACAACCCGGCCGCGGCCATGGCCTGGCGTGAAAAATATGAGAGAAATAGGGCTCTAGCCCCCGTGGATGATGCGCAAGCAGCTATTAATATAGGAGCAAATCAAATCAACCGCCTACGCGATGCCGCCCGCCGCACATCGCAATTGGCCAATCAACTGCTGGCCTTGTCCCGGGCTGACGCCCGCAGTCCGGATGCGCAGCCCATGCATCAGGTGGACCTGAAGGAGTTGTGTGAAACCCTGCTGGAGATGCATCTGGATGGGGCGCAAGCCAAACGCATTGATTTGGGGCTGGAGGTGCAAGCCGTGCATGTCAGCGGCCATGAGTGGCTGTTGCGCGAACTGCTCGGCAATCTGCTGGACAACGCCTTGAAATACACCCCGGAAGGCGGCACCGTCACGCTGCGTTGTGCTTGGGCGAAAGGTGACGGCGCGCCTTTCCTGGAGGTGGAAGATGACGGCCCCGGCGTGCCGATGGCGGAGCGGCGTCGCGTGCTGGCGCGTTTTTACCGTGTGCCCGGCACCGCCAGCGAAGGCAACGGGCTGGGTCTGGCGATTGCCGACGAGATTGCGCGCGTGCACCGCAGCCAGCTGGTCGTGGGCAGTGGTTTGGGTGGCCGGGGCACCCGCATCACCTTGCTGTTCGCCGGCTGACCCCACGAAAACCCTTGGGCCCGCTATGCGAGAATCAAACGATCCTTTCGCCTTGTGCCCCATGTCTGACGCCGAATCCACCTTTCCCCAAGCGCTTTCCCCCACCTCTGCAGGCCGCGAGATCGCGACCCCGGTTCGCAAGCGGCCCAAACCGGGGGAACGCCGGGTGCAGATCCTGCAGGCACTGGCAACCATGCTGGAGCAACCCGGCGCCGAGCGCATCACCACGGCTTCACTGGCGGCGCGGCTGGAGGTGAGCGAAGCCGCGCTGTACCGGCACTTTGCCAGCAAGGCGCAGATGTTTGAGGGCTTGATTGAGTTCATCGAGCAGACGGTATTTTCACTGGTCAACCAGATCGCTGAACGCGAGAGCCTCGCGGTCGCGGCGGATGCCTCGGCGGGGACGCGCCAGGCGGGCAAAGTGGTGGCCATGGTGATGCAATTCGCCGAGAAAAATCCCGGCATGACCCGCGTCATGGTGGGCGATGCCTTGGTGTTTGAGAACGAACGCCTGCAACAGCGCATGAACCAGTTTTTTGACAAGATCGAGTCCACCCTCAAGCAAAGCCTGCGCGCTGCGGTTGAGCTGAGTGGCTCGGCCACGCCCAGTGTGGATACGCAGGTGCGGGCGTCGGTGCTGACCGCTTTTGTCGTGGGGCGCTTGCAGCGCTTTGCGCGCTCGGGTTTCAAGCGTTTGCCCTCCGAGCACCTGGATGCCAGCCTGGCATTGATACTTTAAATTAGAAAAATATCGCCAAAAGTGGCGCCTGGGCTGGCGCGCGGCCCCGAAATTGATGCAAAATAGCACGATCGTTCTTTTTTGTGCGCCATGTCCATTCCCGAATTGCCTGCTAAACCTCCCCGTTCCAGAAGTCGCTCAAGCGCGCGGGGGGCGGGTGCCCTGCAAAAAGGACCACAGACCCGGCAGGCCATCGTGGACGCTGCCTTGGGACTGGCGACGCAGATCGGGCTGGAGGGGCTGAGCATCGGCGCCCTGGCCGAGGTGACCCACATGAGCAAGTCCGGGGTCTTTGCCCATTTTGGCTCGCGCGAAGAGCTGCAAATTTCCGTCATCCGCGAGTATCACGCCCGTTTTTTGGACGAGGTTTTTTCCCCGGCGCTGGCGCAGGCGCGCGGCGTGCCCCGCGTGCGGGCGCTGTTTGCCAACTGGATGAAACGCGTGGCGGTTGAACTACAGTCGGGCTGCATCTTTATCAGCGGCGCCGTTGAGTTTGATGACCGGCCGGGGCCGGTGCGTGACGCACTGGCCAGCTCGGTCAAGACCTGGCTGGCGGCCATGTACCGCGCCATTGTGCAGGCGAAAGAGGAGGGCCAGCTCCGGGAGGATGCCGACCAGGAGCAAATGGCCTTCGAGATTCACGGCCTCATCCTGGCCTTGCACTATGAAGCCCGGTTTCTGGAAAAACCCGGTGCCATCGCGCGCGCCAACCAGGGCTTTGAAAACATTCTTGCGCGTTACGGCCAGCCTGGGCCGACGCCGCTCACCCGGCCCGCAACCGAATCAGCACGTCCCCCCCAATCCAACCCATCCCTCAAGGAGTAATCAGCATGCCTACCTACACCCCGCCCCTGCGCGACATGCAGTTTGTGATGCATGAAGTGCTCAAGATCGTCGATGATTTCAAGGCGCTGCCCCAGCACGCCGACCTGGACGTTGACACCATCAACGCCGTGCTGGAAGAGGGTGGTAAGTTTGCCGCCGAGGTCACTTTCCCACTCAACATCAGTGGCGACACCGAGGGCTGCACGCTGGATCAGGCCACGCACGCGGTGACGACGCCGGCCGGTTTCAAGGCCGCCTATGCCAAGTACATCGAAGGGGGCTGGGCGGCGCTGGGTTGCGACCCGGCCTTTGGCGGTCAGGGCCTGCCGCTGGTGGTGAATCAGTGCTTCTACGAGATGCTCAACAGCGCCAACCAGGCCTGGACCATGTACCCCGGTCTGACGCACGGCGCCTACGCCGCGCTGCACGCCCACGGCACCGATGAGCAAAAGCAGACCTACCTGCACAAGATGACCAGCGGCGAGTGGACCGGCTCCATGTGCCTGACCGAAGCGCATTGCGGCACCGATCTGGGCCTGATGCGCACCAAGGCCGAACCGCAGGCCGATGGCAGCTACAAGCTGACCGGCAACAAGATATTCATCAGCGCCGGTGAGCATGACATGGCGGCCAACATCATTCACCTGGTGCTGGCGCGCCTACCCGATGCACCGGCCGGCATCAAGGGTGTCAGCCTGTTCATCGTGCCGAAGATCCTGGTGAACCAGGATGGCAGCTTGGGCGCGCGCAACGGCATTTATTGCGGTGGCCTGGAGCACAAAATGGGCATCCATGGCAACGCCACCGCGCAGATCGTGCTCGACGGCGCTGTCGGCACCCTGGTGGGCCAGCCCAACAAGGGCATGAACGCCATGTTCGTGATGATGAATGCGGCGCGTCTGGGGGTGGGCAACCAGTCGCTCGGGCTGACCGAGGTGGCCTACCAGAACGCCTTGGCTTATGCCAAAGACCGCATTCAAATGCGCTCGCTGTCGGGCGTCAAAGCCAAGGACCAGCCCGCCGACCCGATCATCGTGCACCCCGATGTGCGCAAGATGCTGCTCACCGCCAAAGCCTATGCCGAAGGCGGCCGCGCCCTGATGTGCTACAGCTCCATGTTGCTGGAAAAAGAGCACAGCCACCCGGATGAAAAGGTACGCAAAGACGCGGGTGAAATGCTGGCCATGCTCACACCGATCGTCAAGGCCTTCATCACCGACAACGGCCACATCGCCACCAATGCCTGCATGCAGGTGTTCGGCGGTCACGGCTACATCAAGGAATGGGGCATGGAGCAGTTTGTGCGCGACAACCGCATCAACATGATTTATGAGGGCACCAACACCATCCAGTCGCTCGATTTGCTGGGCCGCAAGATCCTCGGCAACAACGGCGCCACGCTGAAAAAGTTCGGCAAGCTGGTGGGCCAGCTGGTGGCAGAAGAAGGCGTCAACGAGAAGATGGCCGAGTTCATCAACCCGATTGCCATGCTGGGCGAGCAGATGACCAAGTTCACCACCGAGATTGGTTTCAAGGGCTTCCAGAACCCGGACGAAGTCGGTGCCGCGGCGGTGGACTACCTGCGCGTGGCCGGCCATCTGGTGTTCGGCTACTTCTGGGCCCGCATGGCGCAAGTGGCACTGCGGGAAATCGCCGCTGGCAACACGGATCAGTTCTACCTGGCCAAGCTACAGACGGCGCGCTTTTACTTTGCCAAACTGTTCCCGGAAACCGCAACCCTGATGCGCACAGCGCGCGCTGGCAGCAAAGTTTTGATCGACACGGATGCCGCCTTGGCCTGAGTGTTGATCCCGTGGCCACGGGGTTGTTAGTCTTTTAGGCAAGGAGCCCTTATGTACAGGTCATTTGTTGCTATTGTTTTTGGTGTGTTGGCCTTGCCGCTGTGGGCTCAGATGACGCCTGCTGGCGTGTGGCGCAGCATTGACGACAAGACCGGTCAGCCGAAGGCTGAAATCCGCATTAGCGCCGATGGCGGTGGCGTGCTCACCGGGGTGGTCGAGAAGGCCTTGGCGCCGAGCGCCGAGCCCAACTGCAAGCAATGCAGCGATGAGCGCAAGGGCCAGCCCAAGCTCGGGATGGAAATCATCCGGGGCGTCAAAAAAGCCGAGGGCCGGGACGTTTGGGAAGGCGGCAAGATTCTGGATCCGGACAACGGCAAGGAATACACCTTGCGCCTGACCCCGATTGAGGGCGGCAACAAGCTGGAAGTCCGGGGCTACATCGCCTTCTTCTTCCGAACCCAGACCTGGATTCGTGCGCAGTAATTAATTTTCAGGAACAACCATGTCCCGCTTTCAAGTCAAAAAAGTCGCCGTGCTGGGTGCCGGCGTGATGGGTGCGCAAATTGCCGCCCACCTGGTCAATGTCAAGGTGCCGGTCATTCTGTTTGACCTGCCCGCCAAAGAGGGGCCGAAGAACGGCATCGTCACCCGGGCCATTGACGGCCTGAAAAAACTCAAGCCCGCGCCGCTGGGCGTGGCCGAAGATGCGGGCCTGATCCAGCAGGCCAACTACGAAGAGCATCTCGACCTGCTCAAGGACTGTGACCTGGTGATTGAAGCGATTGCCGAGCGCATGGACTGGAAGCTCGATCTGTACAAAAAGATCGCCCCCTTCCTGGCGCCGCATGCCATCGTGGCCTCCAACACCTCGGGCTTGTCGATCACCCAGCTCAGTGACGCCTTGCCGGAAGCCATCAAGCCGAACTTTTGCGGCATCCACTTCTTCAACCCACCGCGTTACATGATGCTGGTGGAGCTGATCAATACCCCCACCACCCAGCCGCAAATTCTGGATGACCTGGAAACCTTTGTCACCAGCACCCTGGGCAAAGGCGTGGTACGGGCCAAAGATTCCCCCAACTTCATCGCCAACCGTATCGGTATCGCCGGCATGCTGGCCACCATGAAAGAGGTGGAGAATTTTGGCTTGACGTATGACGTGGTTGACGACCTCACGGGCAAAAAACTGGGCCGCGCCAGTTCCGGCACCTTCCGCACCGCGGACGTGGTCGGGCTGGACACCATGGCCCATGTGATCAAGACGCTGCAGGACACCTTGACGCTGGAGACCGATCCTTTCTACGAGAGTTTTGCCACGCCCGAGGTACTCAAGACCTTGCTGGAAATGGGCAACCTGGGTCAGAAAGCCAAAGCGGGTTTCTTCAAGAAGGTGGGGCGCGATATTCTGCGTTTCGACCTGGCCGCGAAAGACTACGTGCCGGGCGGTCAAAAAGGTGACGAGGTCTATGGCCGCATGCTGAAAAAGCCTGCGGCTGAGCGTCTCAAACTGCTGCGCGACAGCGAAGGCGCACAAGGTCAATTCCTGTGGGCGATTCTGCGTAACAGCTTTCACTACGCCGCCGTGCATCTGGCATCGATTGCCGACAACGCGCGCGATGTGGACTTCTGCATGCGCTGGGGCTTCGGCATGAAGCAAGGCCCGTTCGAACTCTGGCAGGAAGCTGGCTGGCTGAACGTGGCCAACATGATCAAGGAAGACATCGACGCCGGTAAGGCCTTGTGCCAGGCGCCGCTACCGGATTGGGTGTTCAGTGGCCCGGTCGCCAATGCCGGTGGCGTGCATACGCCGCAAGGTTCGTGGAATCCCAGCACGGGTCAGTTTGTGCTGCCGCGCCGCCTGCCGGTCTATGCGCGGCAACACTTCCCCGAAAGTGTGCTCGGAGCCGAGGCGCCCAAGGCTGAAACGACGGGCAAGACGCTGCATGAGGATGACGCCATTCGCCTGTGGACGCTGGATGAAGACCGGAATAGCCCCGCCGGTGGCGTACTGATTGCCAGCATCAAGACCAAGATGCACGCCATCAGCCCCGGCGTGGTCGAAGGCCTGATGCAAGGCCTGGAGTTGGCCGAGGCCGAGTACCAGGGCCTGGTGATCTGGTCGCCGGACGAGATGTTCTCGGCCGGTGCGGACCTGCAGGCCATGCTGCCGGCGTTCATGCTGGCCGGTGTTGCTGCGATTGACGGCGCCGAGGCCGAGATGCAGCAGGCCATGCTCAAGCTGCGCTATGCCAATGTACCGGTGGTGTCGGCCGTGCGTGGTCTGGCGCTCGGCGGCGGCTGCGAACTGGCGGTGTATTCCGCGCGGCGCGTGGTCGCCATGGAGAGCTACATCGGCCTGGTGGAAGTGGGCGTGGGCCTGGTGCCCGGCGCCGGCGGTCTGACCTACATCGCGCGCCGGGCGGCCGAAAATGCCGCCGCCTCCACCGGCAAGGATTTGCTGCCCTTCCTGACCGAAGGCTTCACCGCCGCGGCCATGGCCAAGGTGGGAACGAGCGCGCTGGAGTCGCGCAAGCTGGGCTACCTGCTGGAGAGCGACGTCATCGTGCCGCACAAGGACGAGCTGCTGTTTGTCGCCATCAACGAGGCCAAGGCCCTGTTCAACGGCGGCTACCGCGCGCCGCACCGGCGTCAGTTTGCGGTCGCCGGCCGCAGCGGTGTTGCCACCATCAAGGGCTCGCTGGTCAACATGCGTGACGGCGGCTTCATCAGTGCGCACGATTTTCATATTGCCAGCCTGATTGCCCATGTGGTGTGCGGCGGCGATGTCGATGCCGGCAGTCTGGTCAGTGAAGAGTATCTGATGACGCTGGAGCGCCGGGCTTTTTGCGAACTGCTGGTCCATCCCAAGACGCAGGAACGGATCATGGGAATGATGTCCACGGGTAAGCCCGTCAGAAACTAAGGAATACCATGAAACAAATTCAAGAAGCCTACATCGTTGCCGCCACGCGCACGCCGATTGGTCGTTCGCACCGTGGCTTTTTCCGCAATACCCGTCCGGACGATCTGCTGGTCAAGGCCTTGCAGGCCGCGCTGGCGCAAGTGCCTAGTCTCGACCCGAAGGCGATCGAAGACCTGATCTGCGGCTGTGCCATTCCCGAGGGTTCGCAGGGCCTGAACATCGCGCGCATTGGCGCCGTGCTGGCGGGGCTGCCGACCAGCGTCGGCGGCATCACCGTCAATCGCTTTTGTGCCTCGGGTCTGAGTGCGGTGCAAATGGCGGCCGACCGCATTCGCGTGGGTGAAGCCGACGTGATGATTGCCGCCGGCGTGGAGAGCATGAGCATGGTGCCGATGATGGGCAACACGCCCTCGCTGTCGCCGGCCATGTTCAATAACGACGAGAACATCGGCATTGCCTACGGCATGGGTCTGACCGCCGAGAAAGTGGCGACGCAGTGGAAGGTCAGCCGCGAAGCGCAGGACGCGTTCGCCGTGCAATCCCACCAGCGCGCGCTGGCCGCCATGGAAGCCGGCCACTTCGCCGATGAAATCACCCCGGTGGAAGTGATTGACCGCGCGCCCAATCTGGCGACCGGCGAGGTCATCGAGAAAAGGCGCCTGGTAAGCAGGGACGAAGGTGCGCGCTTTGATACCTCGATGGAAGGCCTGGCCAAGCTCCGCACCGTGTTTGCGGCGCGTGGTTCGGTCACGGCCGGCAACAGCTCGCAAACCTCGGACGGGGCCGGCGCCCTGATCCTGGCCAGCGAGAAAGCGGTCAAACAATTTGGCCTGACCCCGCTGGCGCGCTTCGTCAGTTTTGCCGCCAAGGGCGTGCCACCGCACATTATGGGCATTGGCCCAATTGAGGCGATTCCAGCGGCGCTGCGTTATGCCGGCCTGAAGCAGGATGACCTTGACTGGATCGAGCTCAACGAGGCGTTTGCAGCCCAGTCGCTGGCGGTCATCAACACGCTGGGGCTGGACCCGGCCAAGGTCAACCCGATGGGCGGCGCCATTGCGCTGGGTCACCCATTGGGGGCCACCGGTGCCATCCGCGCCGCCACCGCCATCCACGCACTGCATCGCAACAAGCTCCGGTACAGCATGGTCTCCATGTGCGTCGGCATGGGGCAGGGCGCGGCCGGGATTTTCGAGCGTGTGTAATCGGTTCAGCGGCGTAACGCGCGGCGCAGCGCACCAGTCCAATTCACTTGAGGAAATCGCATGTCTGACATCTTGACTGACATCGCCCATGGCGTCATGACCATCACCTTCAATCGGGTGGACAAGAAGAACGCCATCACCAGCGCCATGTATGCGGCAATGGCCGATGCGCTGGCGCAGGCCGACGCGGACGCGGCGGTGCATGTGGTCGTGTTCCAGGGGCATGAAACGATTTTCAGTGCCGGCAATGACATTGGCGATTTCCTGACGGCGACCACCGCCACGCAGGACTCGCCGGTGTTTCTCTTTTTGCGCGGCATCAGCACCTTTCCCAAACCGGTGCTGGCGGCGGTGTGCGGGCCGGCGGTCGGTATTGGCACCACCCTGCTGTTTCATTGCGATCTGGTCTATGCCGGTGACAACGCGGCCTTCTCCATGCCGTTCGTCAACCTGGGCCTGTGCCCCGAAGCTGCCTCCAGCTATCTGGCGCCGCAGTTGATGGGTTATGGCCGGGCGGCTGAGGCTTTGTTGCTGGGCGAGCCGTTCCTGGCCGAATCGGCGCTGGAGATGGGCCTGATCAGCCGCATCGTGCCGCCGTCCGAAGCGGCGGCGCTGGCGCAACGCCAGGCGCAGAAGCTGGCCGCCAAACCCTTGCGCTCGCTGATCGAAACCAAGCGCCTGATGAAAAAAGGCCAGGCCGGCATCGTGGCTGAGCGCATGGTGGAGGAAGGCGCCAGTTTTGGCCGCATGCTGCGCGAACCGGCGGCGCGCGAGGCCTTCACTGCCTTCGTGGAGAAGCGCCGGCCGGATTTTTCAACAATTTAGATGAAATAGGCCTATAGCCCTCGTGGCGTATGCGTATGTAGCTATCAAGTTGGTAGCATGGGTGGCGTCAGGATTTCCGGCGACGGTGGCGCCTGCGCCCGACTCGCGGCCCAGACCTCGGCGCTGATCGGCCTGTCGCCCGGGGTGCTGCCGGGGCTGCCGTCAGCGCGCATGGCGCCATCGCGGTAGTGGTGCTGCCGGGCGCCGCGGGCGGTCTTGAGCGAACTTCAAGAACACCGTAGCGCTGGCCGCACCCGCCGTTCTGCAGGCCTATTTGCACAGACCCAGGATCCGCTCCTGTTGCGAACACGCCTTCGGCGGCCGTGACTTCACCGGTGTTCCCAGCTTCGCTTCGCCGGCGATACAGGCGCGGAGCTCCCGTGCCGTGGGGGCATAGTAGAACCAGCCGCGACCGAGCTCCGGCAAAGCCAGCTCAACTTCGCGCCACTTCGGGTGCCCTTTTTCTTGTAACGTCGAGAAGTTCTGGCACAGCGAGCGCGCCAGCTGCCGCAGGTGGCTCTCGGTGTCGCCCAGCTGGAAATCGTAGGTGACGAGGAAGGCCTTGACCGCCAATCCTGGCAGATCCGTCGTCAGCAGGTTGGGATAACTGCTGGCACGCACCGTGGCGGGAAAGTAGGTCTTGAGAACCGCTGCACTGGATGGATGGTTGGGGTCAAACTTGAGCAGTTTGATCAGTTGACGCGACTCGGGCTTCATGTCAACGAGCAGTTTGGCGGGCTGACCGGCGACCACCGCGACTACGTCAATCGTCTTGTCCGTGACCAACTTGGCCAGCGCCTCCTCGTTGGGAAGGTAGCTCGCGCTTGCGTCCGGCATGGCTTCGCCAAACATCAACCGGTAAAGCGTCGCCGAGGTCAGCGCCGTACCGCTTCCTGACTCGCCTGCATTGATCTTGGCCTGCTTGATCTCGTGGACGTAGTTCCGTTCCGAGTCAGCCCGCACGATAAAGTAGATTTCCTCGTTATAGAGCGGCATGATCACGCGCATCGGCCGGATCAGGGTGCGGGCGGCTGCGTTGCCACCCACGGCGATGTCGAGGAACGACTGATAGACGTCCGACTGGACCAGGGCCAATTTCACGCCCGGCTCGTAACGTAAGCGGCGAACGTTCTCTGCCGAGCCGGCCGACGGTACCGCGTCGAGCTTGATGTCCGCCGCCGGCGCAACAAACTGGGCGAGATCGCGCCCGATCTTGATATAGGTTCCCCGCTCGGACGCGGTCACGATCTTGTATTCGACCGCGGCGACCGCCGCCGAACCGTGGCAGAGCATCCCTGCCGCCAGCAGCGTGCTCACTACTATTTTTCTCATGCTATGGCTTCTCCTGTTTTGTATCTGGATTGCAGAACCCGAGGGTTGCGACTGCTTGCGGGCATTCTTCAAATATCGGGGGGACTTGACGGCTTTTCAGCTCGGCATGGCTCGCCGACGGTGGCCGCACGGCCAGGGCGGCGCCTGCACCCGGCGGCGCAAGCGCTGGCGCCTTGCCAGGTCCATCCGTCCCGCTCGCAAGTCTTGGCATCGTGTCGGTGGGTGTCAAAGCGGAGTCAATAGGGGGCGCCACGGCCGACGGTGCGGTCCCTGCGGGCATCGACTCGCCGGGCACGCCTGGCGCCAGTTGCTTTACGCCCGGCGTGGGCGCGCGTTGCGCAGACGGCGCGAAATAGTCATAGACGGACATCGCCATCAACCCGAGCAATAACGCGGCCACTGCAACGAGCCACTTGCGTCGCGACCCGGTCGCCGTCGCCGCCATTTCCGCTGAAACTGTGGCCGCCACCGGCGGCGGCTCAGGCAATGCGTGCGTCGGATCTTCATGCCGGTGCTCAGCCTGCGGAGCGCCGACGCCGGCATTGTTCAGCGCTGGATAGACGGCCTCATGGCCAAGCATTGCTGGCGCTGGCTGCGAGTCGAGTCCAGGTGCCGCAGGCAGCGTGAATGCCGCGCCACATTTGTAGCAATTCGTCGCCGTTCGGTTGTCGATCGCGCCACAGCGATCGCATGGTTGCAGGTTCAACTGCGAGCCACAGTCATTGCAAAAACTTGCACCAGCCGGATTGAGGTGCTTGCAGAACAGGCACTGGAGAGGCGGTATCGACGACATCGCGAATAGGTGACCTTTTCATGTAGTAGGCGAACTGACGTCCAAACCATCGGGAATCCAGCCCGGTATTCCGGGCGCTCAAGCAAAGCGAGGGCCGCAGTTTATGCAATGGCAACACACCGATAAGGTGACGCTTTGCTCCGATCGCGCCGCCGATCAAGCACAGCCCCGTGAACGATTAAAGGCAAAGAACTGAGATGAGCGATTGATAAAAATCAACGACGGGCAAGCCCGTGGCCGAGGCACCCAGGAATCAAGCGGGGCTAGAGCACCAACGACCGGCTGCTTTTTTACGGCAAGGCGTCCGAGGCGAGTGGGCTACTGCGACACGGATTTTTGCCTTCGGGCTGTGATCGTGAGTGGGTCCTGGCGTATGAGTGCAAAAAAATGTCAGCTGATCGCCACAAGTCATTCGCATATTCGTTAGAATATTCTCATGAGCAAAAGATTACTGAAAGATCTTCTTTACGAGCAAGTCGCCCGAATCGGCAAGGCGGTTTCGAGCCCGAAGCGGCTGGAGTTGCTGGAGTTGCTCGCACAGGGTGAAAAATCCGTCGAAGTTCTGGCGGGCGAGCTGTCCATCGACATCAAGCTGGCCAGCGCCCATCTCAAGGCGCTGCGCGAAGCCCGTCTGGTGGAGAGCCGGCGCGACGGCAAGTACATGGTTTATCGGCTCAGCGGCGATGACGTCGCCAATTTATGGGTCACGCTGCGACTGGTGGCTGAAGAGCATCTGGTCGAGTTGCAGATGGCGCTGCAACGCATGGTGGCGGCCCCCGAAAAACTGGCGCAAGTAGGTCGGTCGGACTTGCTGGATCAGGCGCGTCGCGGTGAGGTGATCGTGATCGACGTGCGACCGCAGGATGAGTACGAGGTCGCGCACCTTCCTTTTGCCCGTTCCATGCCCCTGCCCGAAATCGAGCGGCGTCTGGCCGAGCTGCCGATCGGTCACGACATCGTCGCCTACTGTCGCGGGCCGTTTTGCATGCTGTCGGATGAAGCCCTGAAGCTGCTCTCCGGCAAGGGCTACCGGGTGCGCAAGATTCTCGACGGCGTTGCCGAATGGCAGGCGGCAGGCATGCCGCTGGAGCGGCCGGCCGAGTCCTGATTAAAGCAACGTTCAACCCGCAGATTCAACCCGGAGGATATGTCATGACGTCCACACTGTTCATTCTCAATGATGCCCCGTACGGCAATGAGCGCGCCTATAACGGCTTGCGGCTGGCCAGCGCCCTGGCCGGCAAGGACGGGCAGCAGGTGCGCCTGTTCCTGCTGGCCGACGCGGTCGGTTGCGCCAAGGTCGGTCAGAAGGTGCCGCCAGGTTACTACAGCATCCAGCTCATGCTGGGCAAGGTCGCCCGGCAAGGTGAGGTGGGTCTGTGCGGAACCTGCATGGACGCACGGGGCCTGACGGACGTCGAGTTGACTGAGGGGCCCAAGCGTTCAACGCTCGCCCAGCTGGCTGACTGGACCGCCGAAGCCGACAAGGTAATCGTTTTCTAAAGGAAAGAAACATGTTTTTCAAACAACTGGCAACGAAGGAAGCCTCGCTGTCCTATTTTTTCGGCTGTGCCACTTATGCCAAGGCCATCGCGGTGGACGTGGTGGCCGGCGACGAGGAATGGTTTGTCGAGGAGGCCCGCAAGGCCGGCGTGCAGATCACGCACGTGATCGACACCCACGTCCATGCCGATCACTATTCGGGTGGGCGCAGGCTGGCCGACATGCTGGGCACGTCGTATTGTCTGCACGAATTCGACCAAGGCCAGGTTGGCTTTGCGTTCGAGCCGCTGCGCGACGGGCAGATACTCGATCTGGGCAATGTGCAGGTCGAGGTCGTGCACACGCCGGGCCACACGCCGGACAGCGTCTGCCTGCTGGTCTCCGACCTGCGCCGCGGTGAGGCGCCCTGGTTTGTCATCACCGGTGACACGCTGTTCGTCGGTGCAGTGGGTCGCCCCGACCTGGCCGGCCAGGAGCGCGAGATGTCGGGCCAACTGTACGACTCACTGCACGCCAGGCTGCTGAGCCTGCCGGCCGATCTGGAAATCTACCCCGGGCACCAGGCCGGCAGCGTCTGCGGCGTCGGCCTGTCGG
The DNA here is from genome assembly GCA_036835225.1 of Rhodoferax sp. Lineage (GTDB taxonomy): Bacteria > Pseudomonadota > Gammaproteobacteria > Burkholderiales > Burkholderiaceae_C > Rhodoferax. The sequence goes on from DAITMI010000047.1 coordinate 16,113, forward strand.
GCAAGCCGTCCTCCACCATTGGTTTCGAGAAGCGCTGGAACCCGGCGCTCACCCTGGCGCGCGAGGACTTCATCGCCGAACTGACCCGCGAAATCCCCCCGCGTCCGGCCGACATGGACCGCATCGTCGCGGCGAACATCGCCGCCTGACGGCCGGCGACAGAAAAAATTAGAAGACTGAACGGAGACAGACATGGATGCAGGTGGATTGAATATCCCGGTATGGGGTGGTTTGGTGCTGGGCGTGTTGCTCGGCATCGTCTTGCAGCGCAGTGGTTTTTGCGCACGGGCGGCATTGGCCAACGCTTTCGAGGGGCAGGACAACGCGAAGCTGCGCGCCTATTTGCTGGCGGTTGCGGTAGCGCTGGCCGGTTCCCAGGTGCTGGCCGGACTGGGGTTGATTGATTTGGGCGCGACGCCTTATCTGCGTGGCAGCGTGCCGTTGGTAGGGTTGGTGATTGGCGGCGTGGTGTTCGGTGCCGGCATGATGCTGGCTGGGGGCTGCCCGAGCCGCATCATGGTGCGCGCGGCGGAAGGGCAAGGCGGTGCCCTGCTGACCTGGCTGGTGTTCGTGCTGGCGATCATGGCCAGTCTGGAGGGTGGGCTGGCGCCTCTGCGGGAGCTTGCCACGGGGCCGGCAATGACTTTGCCCGCCACGACACTGCCGGTCTTGTTCGGTGGTGTGCCCGCCTGGACCGTCACGGTGGGACTGGTGGCGCTGATCAGTGCCTTCCTGTTGCGGGCGCCGCGGCAATCCGAATGGTGGGGCTGGAAATACCCGCTGGCGGGCGCCTTGGTCGGTGGTCTGGTGGCGGCCAGCTGGTATGTCAGCATTGCCGGCATCAGCGAGTTCGACACGCCCGTTACCTCGGCGCTGGCCTTTGTCGCGCCGGCGCAGGATCTGATGCGCTACCTCACCATGGAGCGACTCGGGTTTCCCTTGAAGTTTGGTTCCGCGGCGGTGCTGGGTGTGTTCCTCGGCGCTTTGGTCAGCGTCATCGTGGCACGCCGTTTCCAGTGGGCCATGCCCACCGGGGCACAGATGCTGCGCAATGTGGCGGGCGGTGTGATGATGGCCTGGGGTGGCATTCTCGCCATGGGCTGCACCATCGGCCAGGGTATGGCGGGGGTCGCCACCCTGTCGGTATCGAGTTTTGTGGCGGTGGCCAGCATGGTGCTGGGGGCCTGGGTGGCTCACCGGCTGCTGGCCATGGCGACGCGCGCCAATCCGGCCGCCACGGCCTGACCGAGCAGGAAAGAAATAATGAGTCAAATCAGCGAAGCCCGCCATGAATACCAGTCCTACCTGCACGGCATAAGGCACAACCAGGCTCAGTTTGTTTACCAGTTGCTGCAGGTGTTGATGGTCGGCTTGACCCTGGGCATGATGCGCACCGTCGTACCGGCACTGGCCAGTTCCGAGTTTGGGGTGCCGAAAGGCTCCTTCATGATGCTCATCGCCTTTGTCGTGGCCTTTGGCTTCGTCAAGGGAACGCTCAATTTCGTGGCCGGGCGCCTGTCTGAACAGATTGGGCGCAAGAAGGTGCTCCTGCTCGGTTGGCTCAGTGCCATACCGATTCCGTTCATGATCCTGTATGCGCCGAGCTGGGGCTGGATCGTCGCCGCCACCGTGTTGCTGGGCGTGAACCAGGGTTTCGCCTGGTCCATGACGCAGACCTCCAAGCTCGACATCACGCGGCCTGACCAGCGTGGCCTGACGATCGGCCTGAATGAGTTTTCCGGCTATGTCGGCGTGGCCATTGCCGGCATCGTTACCGCCTACATGGCGACAGCCTTTGGTGCGCGGCAAGGCTTGCTGATCTTTGGCCTGGTCGTGATCGTGTCAGCGCTGGCATTGACACAGTTTTTTGTCAAGGAAACCCTGCCGTGGGCCAAAGCCGAGGGCGCGCGCCATGCCGCAGGGCAAACAACCGGGCCCATACCGCGTTATCCAGCCCATGTGCCGGCCAAACCGACGACCTGGCAAATGTTCACCCTGATGAGCTGGCGTGACCGCAGGATGGCGGCACTGTGCCAGGCCGGCTTGGTGGAGAAGTTTGTCGACGCCCTGGTCTGGGTGTTCTACCCGGTCTTTCTCTACCAACACGGCATCAGTCTGCCCAGTATCGGCTGGATCATCGGCATCTACGGTTTTGTCTGGGGGGGCTCGCAGTTGTTCACCGGCAAGCTGTCGGACCGCATCGGCCGCCATCGGCCCAATGTGCTCGGCATGTGGATCTGCGGTGCCGGCGTGGCGATGATGATGCTGGGTCAAGGCGTGGCTTGGTGGTCCCTGTCGGCCGCCGTCTCGGGCTTTGGCATGGCGCTGCTCTATCCCAACCTGTCGGCCGCGGTGGCCGACATATCGCACCCGAACTGGCGCGGTTCGGCGATTGGCATTTACCGGTTCTGGCGTGATCTCGGCTATGGCATCGGCGGCCTCGGGCTAGGCCTGGTGGCACACTTCAGTGGCCAGATGGAGGCAGCGTTCTGGTTCGTTGCCCTGTCGATGTTCGCCTCTGGTGGCCTGTTGTGGCTGCTCGGTGAAGAAACCCACCCGCGGCTCAATCCGGCCTGATGCGGGCCAATTTATCTTCTAACGAAAGACACTTATGAAAAAACTGCTGTATCCCGTTTCTTTAGCTGTGCTGACTTTCTTCGCCGCCAGCCTGCCGGCCCGCGCCGATGACACCCAGGCCGCCATCAACGCCATGGAATCCTACCTCGAATTCGTCGATTACGGCGGTGCCACCATCTTCCCCGAGCAGATTCCGAAGGATGACTGGAAGCGCTTCTTCGTCATCGACGCGCGCGACAAGGCCCAGTTCAGCCAGGAACACATCCCCGGCGCGACCAACATTGAATGGCGCCAAGTGCTGGCGCAGCGCAACACCATCCCGAAAGACAAGCCCGTGCTGATCTACTGCAACAGCGGTAGCCTCTCAGCCCAAGCTGGTTTCGCCCTGCGCCTGGCCGGCTTTGAAAACGTGCGCATCCTGCAGGGCGGTTTCTCCGAATGGAAGGCCAAGGGCGGCCTGGATGCCGCGGTCAAAACGACGGCGCCAGCCAAGCATTAACGAAGGCTTCACAGGAAGCAAGTATCCTTGCGCGGCCCGTTCACCCGCCCGTAACCAATGCTGCCGATGTCCTTAGAAGCCGCCAAAAGCAAATCCTTTCCCGACAGCGCCTGGACCGTTTTTCTGGTGTTCCTGCGCCTGGGGCTCACCTCGTTTGGCGGGCCAATTGCGCACCTGGGTTATTTCCGGGACGAATTCGTCACGCGCCGTCGCTGGCTCAGCGAGCGCAGCTATGCGGACCTGGTGGCGCTATGCCAGTTCCTGCCCGGCCCGGCCAGCAGTCAGGTCGGCATGGCCATCGGTTTGTCGCGCGCCGGGTTTGCGGGGGCGCTGGGCGCCTGGGCCGGATTCACCCTGCCTTCGGCCGTAGCGCTGATACTGTTCGCAACGGGGCTGTCGGCCTGGGGTGAGGTACTGCCGGCGGGTTTCTTGCACGGCTTGAAGGTGGTGGCCGTGGCGGTGGTGGCCCAGGCGGTGTGGGGCATGGCGCGCAGTCTCTGCACGGACACCGCGCGCATCAGCATCGCGGCCATCGCCGCCTGCATGGCCTTGCTGTGGACGACCGCGTGGGGGCAGGTCACCGTGATCGGGGCCGCCGCTGTGCTGGGGCTGCTCTTGTTCAAGCCAGCGCAGGACGCGGCCCATGAACCACTTCCAATTGCATTGAGACGGCGCGTTGCTGCTCTCTTGCTGGTCTTGTTCTTCGGTTTACTGCTGGGGCTGCCGCTGCTGGCCCAAGCCTGGCCTGGCCAGACCTTGGCGCTGGTCGATGCCTTTTACCGCGCCGGCGCCCTGGTCTTTGGCGGGGGGCACGTGGTGCTGCCTTTGCTCCAGGCCGAAGTGGTGCCCCACGGCTGGGTGACGAACGACACCTTCCTGGCCGGTTACGGCGCGGCACAGGCGGTGCCCGGCCCGCTCTTTACTTTTGCCGCCTTTCTCGGGGCGGCCATGAACCCCAGTCCCAACGGCTGGATCGGCGCGCTGGTCTGCCTGCTCGCCATCTTTTTGCCTTCGTTTCTGCTGGTGGCGGGCGCACTGCCGTTCTGGGAGCAGTTGCGCCGCAACGTCCGCACCCAGGCCGCGCTCGCCGGTGTCAATGCGGCCGTCGTCGGCTTGCTGCTGGCGGCCCTCTACCAGCCGGTCTGGCTTAATGCTGTGTTCAAGCCGCAGGACTTCGGCCTGGTGGTGCTCGCATTCGTCGCACTGATGTACTGGAAGCGCCCGCCCTGGCTGGTTGTGCTCGGCACTGGTCTGGCCGGCTGGCTACTGGGCTGACCGCATTCCAAGCATGGATCAAATTACACCTATGACCTCATACACCCACCAGGCTTCCATCGTGGCGCTGCGCAACGCCCTCTCGACCATCATCGTCGGCCAGCCGCGCTTGCTCGACCGCCTGATCATCGGCTTGCTGGCGGGCGGGCATATCCTGGTCGAGGGCCTTCCCGGCCTGGCCAAGACCACGGCCGTCAAAGCTTTGGCCGGCAGCCTGCAGGCGCATTTCAAGCGCATCCAGTTCACGCCAGACCTGATGCCCGGCGACCTCACCGGCACTGACATCTACGACCCGCGCGGCGGCGCGTTCCATTTCGTGCCTGGCCCGCTGTTCAACGAAATCATCCTGGCTGACGAGATCAACCGCGCGCCGGCCAAAGTGCAGTCAGCCCTGCTGGAAGCCATGCAGGAGCGCCAGATCACCGTGGGTGGGCAAACGCGTGCGCTCCCCCAGCTGTTCATGGTCATGGCCACGCAGAATCCGATCGAGCAGGCAGGCACTTACCCGCTGCCGGAAGCGCAGCTGGATCGCTTCATGCTGCATGTGACGCTGGACTACCCGGCCGAGCACGAGGAGCGCGAAATCCTGCGCCGCGACCGGGCCCTGCATCTGATGGACAGCCCGTCAGCAACATCGCCGGTGCTGGACGTCGCTGCGGTGCTGGCGGCACGTCACGAGCTGCAGCAAGTGCACCTGTCCGATCCGGTCGAGGCCTACATCGTCACGCTGGTGCGTGCCACACGCGAGCTCGGCAAGTGGCGCGCCGACTGGGCGCAGGCGGTTGAGGTCGGTGCCAGCCCGCGCGCCTCGCTGGCCCTGGCGCACGCCGCCGCCGCGCATGCCTATCTGCGCGGACGCGATTACGTCAGCCCGGACGACGTGCGCGAGATGGCCCCCGATGTGTTGCGTCACCGGCTGGTGCTGAGCCTGGATGCCCGCGTGCGCCTGCTCAGCCGCGACGCCATTGTGGCCGGCTTGCTTGATGCGGTGCCTGCACCGTGAGGTCTGATGTCGTGGATCAAGCGCTGCTGGATGCGGGCGAGATCGCGACATTGGCCGCGCAGGCTACCCATGGCGTGCGCACCGCAGTGCGTCGTGAGGTGCATGACCACCATGCGGGGGACTGGCCTTCGGCCTGGCTCGGGCGGGGTCTGGACTTCGAGGAAGCCCGGCCCTATGCGCCGGGCGACGATGTGCGCGACATGGACTGGCGCACCAC
>DAITMI010000047.1:21783-22855 GCA_036835225.1 Rhodoferax sp.
CCCTGTGCGCCTTGGCCGGCAGAAACAGGCGAAGCGCTGCACGAGCTCACCCGCCTGCAAACCCTGCGCGCTGATTTGCCACGCGGCAGCCGTCTGTTGTTGCTGAGCGACTTTGCCTGGCTGGCCCCCCTGCACGAACCGGCTTTGGCCAGTCTGGCCGAATGGCTGGACCTGCTGGCCGTTTGCATTACGGACCCGGCGGAGCGCGCGCTGCCCGACGTGGGCTTGGCCTGCTTTGCCGATCTGGCCAGTGCGCAGACGCGCTGGCTCGATACCGGCAAGGCCGCGGTACGCGCGGCCCACGCGGCGGCGTTTGCGGCTCGCCATGCGCGCATGGCCACGACGCTGGTACGCTGCGCGGTGCGTTCTCTCGACATGGGCAGCGAAGTGGACGATCTGCTGCCGCTGCTGTACGGCCATGGCTGATCCACACCAACTGTTGGTCCCACTGATCGAGCCGCCATTGCCGCTGGTGCCCGTGCTGCCGTCGGCAACCGTCTGGCCTGTTCTTTTTGTCGTAGGGGCGGTGCTGCTGGCGGCCCTGACGATGGTGGTGGCCTGGCTGCTGTGGCGCCGTAGCGCACCCCGGCGCGCGCTGCGCCGGATGGCACGGATGGACAACCCGGTGCAGGCGGCGCACCAGCTGGCAAGCTTGGTGCGCGAACGGGGCTTGCCTGCAACAAACGCTTGGCGGGATGCGCTGGACCGCGTGCGCTTCGGCTCGCCGGCGGCTGAGCATGCCGAAACCATGGCTCGCTTGTGCGCTGAGACGCGAGCGCTGTTGAGCTCATGATGATCGAATTCGCCGAAGCGCTGGTTTTGTGGCTGTGGGTGCTGGTGCCGCTGTGGCTGGCGCTCGCCCTGCGACGCAGCGCGCAGGGCGTGCCGGGGGGCGCGGTGCTGCGGCATCCGCGACTCGACCCGGCGGCCTTTCAGGCAGCGCCGGGCGGGCGCGTGCCCCTGTTACTGCAGGCGCTGGCGTTCGCCCTGTTGATCGCGGCACTGGCCCAACCCAGACAGGTGGGTGCGTGGATTACGCCGCCGCCGCAAGGGCGTGATCTGGCGCTGGTGA
>DAITMI010000048.1:0-13625 GCA_036835225.1 Rhodoferax sp.
GGCATGGCCGGTTGCGCCATGATCGGACAATCGGTGATCAACGTGAAGTCCGGCGGGCGGGGACGCTTGTCGGCGCTGGCTGCCGGTATTTTTTTGCTGATCATGGTGGTATTCCTCGGCCCCTGGGTCAAGCAGATCCCGATGGCGGCGCTGGTGGCGGTGATGATCATGGTCAGCATCGGCACCTTCAGCTGGGACTCGATCCGCAAGCTGCGCGAACACCCACCGAGCTCGTCCCTCGTGATGATGGCCACCGTGGTGGTGACGGTGTCAACCCACGATCTGGCCAAGGGCGTGTTCGTCGGCGTGTTGCTGTCGGGCATTTTCTTTGCCCACAAGGTAGGACGGGTGCTGCGCATCGACCGCAGCAGTGACGAGGCAGGCCGGGTACGCACTTACGGCGTCGTCGGCCAGGTGTTCTTTGCCTCGTCAGAAACTTTCATCGCCGCCTTTGACTTCAAGGAAGTGGTGGAGAAGGTGCGGATCGACGTGAGCCGCGCCCATTTCTGGGACATCACGGCGGTGAGCGCGCTGGACAAGGTGGTGCTCAAATTCAAGCGTGAGGGCACCGAGGTCGAAGTGATCGGCTTGAATGAGGCCAGCGCGACGATGATGGACAAATTTGCCATCCACGACAAGCCCGGCGCTGTTGAACAACTGATGCATTGAAGGGAAAGAATATGAACAAGGTTTATGCCTGCATTGATGGACTCGCCACCACGGCGGCGGTGATTGACGGTGCTGTCTGGTCGGCACAGCGGCTGGACGCGCCACTGGATTTTCTGCATGTGCTGGAGCGCCCGCTAGCGCGTGCTGCGGTCAGCGATTACAGCGGCGCCATTGGCCTGGGCGCACAGGAGTCGCTGTTGCTCGAGCTCAGTGTGCTGGATGAACAGCGCAGCAAGCTGGCCCAGGAAGCCGGTCGGCGGCTGCTGGTGACGGCCCGTGAGCGTGCCGCTGCGGCTGGTGTGTCGCAGCTCGATGCCCGTTTGCGCCATGGCGAGCTGGTGGACAACCTGCTGGAGGTCGAGATGGATGCGCGGCTGTTCGTGCTGGGTGAGCACTACCACGCCAGCCAGCCCGCGAAAATTCATCTGGACCACCACGTCGAGCGGGTCATCCGGTCGGTGAAGCGCCCGGTGCTCGTCGTGACGGGTGAACACTTTGACGCGCCGAAGCGCGTCGTGATTGCCTTCGACGGCAGCCCCACCGCACGCAAGACCATCGAGACGGTGGCGCGCAGCCCGATGCTGGTTGGCCTGCCGGTGCTGGTCGCGATGGCGGGTGTCGATAGCCCGCTGGCACGCCAGCAACTGGAAGAAGCCCGCGGCGCGTTGGCCACGGCCGGCTTTAGCGCCGAGATCGAACTGGCACCCGGCGAGCCCGAACAAATATTGCCTGCACTGGTCAAAGCGCAAGGTGCCGCCCTGCTGGTGATGGGCGCTTATGGTCACTCCCGCATCCGCCAGCTGATCGTCGGCAGTACGACGACCACGCTGCTGCGCCTGAGTGAAGTGCCGGTGCTGATCCTTCGCTAATATAGGTTCCTATGACGGATCCAAGCTTCATGCAACTGGTCGGTGCGGCTTTGTTCGCACTGGCCGTCATCCACACCTTCTCGACCAAGTTTTTTGAGAATTTGGCGCAGAGCCGGCCGCGTCATGCGGGCCTGTGGCACCTGCTGGGCGAGGTTGAGGTAGTGTTCGGCTTTTGGGCCATGGTGCTGATGTTGTTCATGTTCGCGGTGAGCGGCAAACAGGAGGCCACCGCCTACCTCGAGTCACGTAACTTCACCGAGCCCATGTTCGTGTTCACGATCATGGTCATTGCCGGCACCCGGCCGATCCTGCAGTTTGCGGCATCGACCGTGCTGTGGGTGGCGCGTTTCATGCCGCTGGACAAAGGCATGGCCATGTATTTCCTGATGCTGGCCTTGGTGCCCCTGCTGGGCTCGTTCATCACCGAGCCCGCCGCCATGACGCTGGCGGCCTTGATGCTGCGCGACACCCTGTTTGCCAAGCAAGTGTCCAGCAAGCTGAAATACGTCACCATCGGCGTGCTGTTTGTGAACATCTCCATCGGAGGCACCCTCACCCCCTTTGCCGCGCCGCCGGTGCTGATGGTGGCGGCCAAATGGAACTGGGACATCTGGTTCATGATCGCCAACTTCGGCTGGAAGGCGGCAATTGCAGTCGCCATCAACGCGGGCTCGGCCATGCTGCTGTTCCGCCATGAGCTCGGCGCCATGGGGCAGCAAGAGGCGAGCGATGAGTCTCAGGTTCCCTTGTCGGTGATCTTTGTACACCTGATGTTCCTGCTGGGCGTGGTGGTGTTTGCGCACCACCCCTCGGTGTTCATGGGCTTGTTCCTGTTTTTTCTGGGCTTTACCACCGCCTACGAGCGCCATCAAAACCCGTTGATCCTGCGCGAGTCGCTGCTGGTGGCGTTCTTTCTGGCCGGCCTAGTGGTGCTGGGCGGGCTGCAGCAGTGGTGGCTGCAGCCGATTCTGTTGGGCATGGATGCCACCACGGTGTTCTTTGGTGCCACGGTGATGACTGCCATCACCGACAACGCGGCACTGACCTATCTGGGCTCGCTGGTCGAAGGCTTGAGCCAGGAATTCAAGGTGGCGCTGGTCGCCGGGGCGGTCACGGGCGGCGGCTTGACGGTGATCGCGAATGCGCCCAATCCGGCTGGCGTCGCCATTCTGCGCGGCAGCTTTGAGGGCAACACCATTCACCCGCTCGGCTTGCTGATTGCGGCCATCCCGCCCACGCTGGTGGCGGTGCTCGCATTTCGCGTGCTGTGACGGCTACTGGCCGTGCAGGAATTGCACGGCGGCATTGAGCAGATACAGCGCCAGCAGCGCCAGGCTGGCCCAACTGGCGCTGCGCCAAACGCGTGACACCGGCCGGTACGCCAGCGCCACGATGACCACGCCGCTCATCAGGCAAGCGGTGATGGCCGACACGGCATGCACCGGCGACACATGGGCATAGATGGAACCGGGCCGGTAGGCGAAGTCATCAATCGCCAGAATCAGCACGTCAAACAGATTGCTGCCCAGCAGGTTGCCAAATGCCATGTCAATCGCGCCGATGCGAATGGCGCCCCAGGTGGTAGCCAGCTCGGGTACCGAGGTGGCAAAGGCCACAAACAGCGTTCCAACAAAAGAATTCGACCAGCCCATGACCCGGGCCAACTCCACGCCAATGAGCGGCAGCCAGATGCCGGCGCCCACAATCGCGGCCGAGGCCACGCCATAGCCCATGAGCGCGGCCTTGAGGGTCATGCCAGGTCGTTCGGCGACGACGGGGCTGGTGTTGCGCTGCTCCGTCAGGTAGAGCGCACGCATCGCCACCAGATACATCACGAAGATCATCACGCTGGCCAAGCTGACATGCCCAATGGAGGGCATCATGCCCTGCGTGGTCAGCAGCAGCGCCAAACCCACGCCCGCCAGCAACATGACGCCGAAGCCCGCCGACACAATGTGCCCTTTGCCAGCCAGGGCATAGATGGCACCGTGTCGATAAGACACGTCAATCATGGCCAGAATCGCCAGATTGAACACGCAACTGCCCAGGACATCGCCCACCGCAATGTCGGGCGCGGCGGCCACCGTCACGGCGCTTAAGCCCGTGACCAATTCTGGCAATGAAGTCACGGTAGCGATCAGAATCAGTCCCACCCAGTTGCGCGACAGCCCGGTCAGCGCGGCAATGGCATCGCCGTAGCGGCTCAGGCGCACACCGGCGACGCCAATCACGCCCACGCACAGTGCAAATTGCAGCCAGATCATGACAATGGGGTTCATGGGATTCGACGACAGCATGACGGGCGGTGGATGTTTGCGCAAATGCACATGGCTCGACTGTACGGTTGATGGCACCGGCGGGCAAGCTGACGATGGTAGCGCCCATGACGGAGATCGCGCGAGCCAGTCGCAGGTTTGTCCGGCTTTGCGTTTTCTCAATTATCAATCTGCAATCTCTGGATTTAATTCTCAGCCAGGACTCACGTTTCTCGGGGGCATGGCCAGTGGAGCAAGTCACCGACGACTGACGGCCGATACATGCAGCGCCGGCAATGCCCGATGTTGCGCGGAGCCATGAAACGAAGGGAGAATTGCGATGAGCATCGGTTGGATCAAAGCCACCGTGGCCGTACTGGTGACTGCAGGCCTGATGGCCTGTGGTGGTGGTAGCACTGAACCGTCACCTGTGCTGAGCGTTGACGCAAGCGGCACATCAACGATCAATCCCGCGACGCTCAGTGCCGTGCTCACGACCTACCCCTTGTCATCGCTGTCGTCAGCGGAAGCGGCGAGCCTGGCCTTCATGCGCGAGGAAGAACAACTGGCCCACGATGTCTATGCGGTGAGTGCGACGCTTTGGCCGCAACCACCCATCTTCAGCAACATCACGGCCAGCGAAGCCACGCACTCTGCCGCGGTCAAGGCGCTGCTGGATCGCTACCAGCTGCCTGACCCCTTGGCCGGGTTGGCCAACGGCTTCTTCAGTACGCCGGCGTTCCAGACGCTCTACGACAGCCTGGTGGCAACCAGTCGGCTCAGCCTGATCGATGCGCTCAAGGTTGGCGTCGAAATCGAGGAACTCGACATGCGCGATATCACGGCACAGAAGGTGAACATCGACAACGCCGACATCCTGATGGTTTACGACAACTTGCTGCGTGGCTCTCGCAACCATCTTCGCGCCTTCATGAAGGTGCTGACACTGCAGGGTGGCACCTACATTCCGAAATACATCAGCCAGGCCGAGTTCGACGCGATCGTGAATTCGCCCGTTGAAACCGGCGGCTGAGCTCAGTACATTGCCGATCCGCACAAGTACGACATTGCGCGGCCGCCTCGTTCAAGCGGCAGTGGTGTGGCGCTTCGCTGCCGAACGCATTCTGAGCACACGCGGCACCACCAGCACGGCCAGCACAACGATCAGCAGTGTCAATGACATGGGGCGCTGCAGGAAGACCAGGGCACTGCCCTCGCCGATCGACATGGCGTTGCGCAACTGGGCCTCGGCCAGCGGGCCCAGGATCATGCCCACCACCACCGGCGCGGTCGGAAAGTTGAAGCGGCGCATCACCAGCCCCAGCACCCCAATCGCATACAGCAGAAACAGATCGAACGCGCTCTGGCGCATGCCATAGGCCCCCACCGTCGCAAAGATCAGGATACCGGCGTAGAGCTGCGGCTTGGGCACCTTCAACAGCTTGACCCACAGGCCGATCAGCGGCAAGTTCAGCACCAGCAGCATCACGTTGCCGATATACAGCGAGGCGATCAAGGCCCACACCAGGTTTGAGGAACTGGTAAACAGTTGCGGCCCCGGCTGGATGCCGTAGTTCTGGAACGCGCCCAGCAGAATGGCGGTGGTGTTGGACACGGGGATGCCCAGCGTCAGCAGCGGAATCAGGGCCGCCGTCACCGTCGCGTTGTTGGCCGCCTCTGGCCCGGCCACGCCCTCGATGGCGCCCTGGGTACCGAACTCGGCCTGGTGGCTGCCTTTGGCCAGCTTCTTCTCCGTTGCGTAGCTCAGAAAGGTCGGTATCTCGGTGCCGCCGGCGGGAATACAGCCAAATGGCGCCCCGATGGCAGTGCCCCGTAGCCAGGCCGGGATCGAGCGGCGCCAGTCCTCCTGGGTCATGCTGACCCGGCTCATCCGGTTTTCGGACTCGACCACCCGGCCCTCAAACAGCACCGCATGCAATGCCTCGGCCACCGCAAACAGGCCGACCGCCACCAGCACGATCTCGATGCCGTCCAGCAGCTCGGGCACGCCCCCGGTGTAGCGGGCCTGGCCGGTGATCTGGTCCATGCCCACCAGTCCGGCGGCCAGACCAACAAACAAGGCAGTCAGCCCGCGCACCGTGCTTTGACCCAGCACCGCGCTCACCGTGGTGAAGGCCAACAGCATCAGCATGAAATATTCCGGCGGGCCCAGCTTGACGGCAAAGTCGGCCACCACCGGCGCAAACAGTGTCACCAGCACGGTGGCGATGGTGCCGGCGACAAACGAGCCCATCGCCGAGGTGGCCAACGCGGCACCGGCGCGGCCGCTCTTGGCCATCTTGTTGCCCTCCATCGCGGTCACCATGCTGGCCGTTTCGCCCGGCGTGTTCAGCAAAATCGAGGTGGTGGAGCCGCCGTACATGGCGCCGTAGTAAATGCCGGCAAAAAAGATCATCGACGCGGTGGCGTCCACCTTAGCCGTGATCGGCAAGAGCATGGCCACCGCGGTAGCCGGACCGATGCCAGGCAGCACACCCACCGCCGTGCCAAGCGCGCAACCAACAAAAGCCCATAGCAGGTTAATCGGCGTGCCCGCCGTGGCAAAGCCTTGCAGCAGCTGGTTCCAGATGTCCATCACAGCCACCCGCTTTGCGTCAGGCCGGGCAGGTTGATGGCCAGGAATTGGGTAAACATCCAGTACACCGGCGCGGCAATCAGCAGACCGGTGACGACGTCGCTTACCCACGATTTCAGGCCGCCTGCCCGTTGGCCTTCGGCCTTGCGCAGCCCACGCGCCGCCAGCACAAAGCACAGGGCACAACTGAAGATAAAGCCGATGGTGGTGATCAGCGCGGCATTGGCCAACAAGCCGGCCGACATCCAGACAAAACCGGGCCAGTAAGGCTGATCGCCGCGTGGGCCCTCCTCCATATGGCGAAAACCGCCCGTGCGGGCTTCATAGATCATGAAGGACCCGCACAGCAACAGCGCCACGGACACCAGCCAGGGCAAGAAGTTGGGACCGACGCCAGCGTAACCGGCGTTTGAGGGAATGCTGACCGCGCCGGCCGCCAGGCCCAGCGCCAGCACGACCACACCGAACCCAACCAGGGCTTGCAGAAAAGAGGGGGTTCGGGGGTCGTGAGTCATGGCTTTTGTTACACCATGCCCGACTTCACCATGGTGGCGCGTAGCGAGGCAAAGTCGTCATCGACGAATTTTTCGAACTCCGCGCCGGTCAGTACCGCGGGCGTCCAGTTGTTCTTCGCCAGGGCGTCCGTCCAGGCCTTGGACTTGACAGCCTTGAGCAGCATGTCGATCAATGCCTGGCGCTGCGCGGGCGTGATGCCGGGCGCACCATAAACGCCGCGCCAGTTGCCGATTTCGACATTGATGCCCTGCTCTTTCAGCGTGGGCACATTGACGCCTTTCAGGCGAGTGCCCGAGGTCACGGCCAGCGCCTTCATCTTGCCGGCGGCGATGTATTCGGAAAACTCGCTGTAACCGCTGCCGCCAATGGTGACGTTGCCGCCCAGAATGGCCGCCGTGGCTTCACCGCCGCCCCGAAAGGCCACGTAGTTGATGCGGGCTGGGTCAACACCGACCTCGCGTGCAATCATGGCGGCAGCAATGTGCTCGGTGGAGCCGCGTGAACCGCCGCCCCACTTGACGCTGCCGGGGTCTTTTTTCAGCTGATCGATCACGTCCTGCATGCTCTTGAACGGCGAATTGACCGGCAGCACGAACACGTTGTATTCACTGGTCAGACGTGCCAATGGTGTAGCCGCATTTAAAGAGACCGGCGGCTTGCCGGTGATGATGCCGCCCAGCATCACGGCGCCCATCACCATCATGGCGTTCGGGTCGCCCTTGCTGCCGTTGACGAACTGGGCCAAGCCCAAGGCACCGGCGGCACCGCCTTTGTTTTCATAGGTCACCGTGTCGGCCACCTTGGCATCCTGCAGGGCTCGTCCCAGCGCGCGCCCGGTGGTGTCCCAGCCGCCGCCCGGGTTGGCGGGAATCATCAACTTGATGTTGGTGGCGGCCAGGGCTGCCAGCGGCAGGCCGCCGGTTGCGGCCAGGGCCGCCATGGATTTGAGGAAAGTATCGCGGCGCATCAGTGTCTCCTGTGGGTTTTGTTGACGCTGTGATGATGCGCCCCGTGCCTGTCAAACAGCTGTCCGCAGACACTAGGGAAATCCCGCATCCACCCGCCGGGCCGGCCTATCTGTTAAAACCCTTGATATCCACTTTTTTGCGTTTTACCCAGCCGATGCTCAATTCACCCCCCCCTATCGGTACAGAAACCGTCACCAGCCCCTCACCAGTCATCCGCTGGTCCGAGGCAGGCGAGGAATGTTCAGCGCTCTGGCGCTCCGAGCGTGGCGCACCACCGCCCAAACGCGTCGTTCTAGCGGACGACACCACCACGGCTGATGTCGCCTACCGGTTGGCCTGCGAGGGCACAGCCCTGCTCTGGCGCGGCGACTTTCAAAATGCCAAGCAGTTGCTGCAGGCGCTGGCACGGCGCGCCGACCAGGTTCCCACCCGCAAGCGTAAAAAAGCCGCCGAGGTCGTGCCGGTGGCGGACGCCTTTCACCTGCATCGCCTGGCCCAGTCGCAGCGCGCACGTATGTTGGGCATGCTGCTGATCCCGTTCAATGCCGACTACAGCATTCCGCTGCGCCGTGCCCCCGATGCCAAAGCAGCCTGCGCCGCGGCCTGGGGCCCGGCGGATGAAGCCGCGGGCGCCTCGGTGGCGTCGCTGCGCGAGCTGCTGGGCATCACCAGCGCGCATGAATGGCGCCGGGTCGGCGTTGAAATCCCGGCGCTCGGCGAGCCACCCCACAACCGCATTCATCCCCATTACGGCGTCTTCTCGCCGGTGCGGGGCGAGTACATCCATCTGGTCGCCACGGTCCACTTGCCCAAAAAATTGGCCGGACAGGCCTCGCTGGTGGCGTTTGACATTGGCACCGGCACTGGTGTGCTGTCGGCCGTGCTGGTACGCCGGGGCGTTGATCAGGTGGTGGCCACCGACCAGGACCCGCGCGCGCTGGCCTGTGCGCGTGACAACCTCGCGCAGCTCGGCATGCTGGACAAGGTGCAGGTAGTGCAGGCCGATTTGTTCCCCGAGGGGCGTGCCTCGCTGGTGGTGTGCAACCCGCCGTGGCTGCCGGCGCGACCCAGCTCGCCGCTTGAACACTCGGTGTACGACGAAGGTGGCCGCATGCTGACGGGTTTCCTCAAGGGTTTGGGCGCGCACCTGGCGCCCAAAGGTGAGGGCTGGCTGATCTTGTCCAACCTGGCCGAACACCTGGGCTTGCGCTCTCGCGCAGAGCTGTTGGCCGCGTTCGAGAGCAACGGCTTGCGGGTGGTGAGCCGCATCGATGCCAAGCCGCAGCATCCCAAGGCGTCGGATGCCAGCGATCCGCTGGCTGATGCCAGGTCGCGTGAAGTGACCTCGCTCTGGCGCCTGGCCGCCATTTAATGAACATACGAAAGAACCCATGACTAACGCCATCTACGCATCTTCCATCCCCGTCTTCAAACAGATGCTGGGCGGTCTCAAAGCAGTTTTGAGCAAGGCCGAAGCGCACGCCGCCGAGAAAAAGATCGACCCCAACGCGCTGCTGCAAGCGCGCCTGTTCCCGGACATGTTCCCGCTGCTGCGCCAGGTGCAGGTGGCCACTGACTTCGCCAAAAGCGTGTCGGCGCGCTTGGCCGGCGTCGAGGTGCCCAAGCTGGAGGAGAGCGAACAGACCTTTGCCGATCTGCAGGCGCGCATCAACACGGTGCTGGCTTTCATGGACGGGCTCGAGATCAGCAAGTTCGAGGATGCCGCCACGCGTGAGATCGTCACGCAGGCCGGCACGCCGAAAGAAAAACGTTTTACCGGCCAGTCTTATCTGCTCAATTACGGCCTGCCGCACTTCTTTTTTCACACCACCACCGCCTATGCCCTCCTGCGCCACAACGGCGTGGACGTGAGCAAGAAGGACTACATCGGCACCTATTGAGGGCAGCCCAAGCCTGGCGTGGCCCCGCAGCGGCGCAGGGCCAACGCCAGGCTGCTCACAATGCCGCGTACGAAGGTTTCCGTGCATGAAACTGCTGTTGGTTGAAGACGACCCCGCACTGCACCGGACGCTGTTGCGGGCCCTGACCCGGCTCGGTTGGGCCGTGGAAGTGTGCACCGATGGCCGTGCCGCGCTCGGTCGCTGGCAAACCAGCCAAGCCGATGTGGTCTTGCTGGACCTGACCCTGCCCGGCCTGGACGGTTTGCAAATTCTGGCGCAGGCCCGCCAGAGCGGCCTGACGACACCGGTGCTGATCCTGACCGCCCGCGGTACGGTGGGGGACAAGGTACTGGGCCTCAACGCCGGGGCTGACGACTACCTGCCCAAGCCCTTCGACCTTGACGAGTTGGAGGCCCGGATCCGCGCCCTGCACCGCCGGCGCCCGGAAAATAGTGCCGAATCGGCCTCCAGTCCTTATGGAACAAGCGGACTAAGCTATGATAAAGATAGCGGAGCCATCTACTATCAGGGCCAGGTTCTGGAACTCACGCCGCGTGAGCTGGCGCTGCTGAAAGCCCTGCTGACGCGACCCGGCCACGCCGTCAGCAAAGAGCGCTTGTTTGAACTGGTGTTCCCCGGCGCCGTGGAAGTGCAGTTTGAGGCGGTCGAAGTCGTGGCCTACCGGCTGCGCAAAAAGCTGCTGCCCACCGGCGCCACGCTGATGACACTACGCGGGCTGGGTTACCTGCTGAAGGTAGCCGTGTGACAAACAACGACGCGACAGGCGCAGGGGCGACAGGCCGCAGCGCCGGGCCGTCCCAAGGAAAATTAGCCCCTGAGGGGCTGGAGCCTGCGGCTCCAAGTCTGCTTGAGCAGGCTTGGACAGGCGACAGAGGCGAAGCGTCTCGCGAGCCGCGGCCTGCAAGGCCTCGCGCAGTACGCGCAGCGACAAGCGTGGGGGCCATATCGCTTCGAAAATATTTATTCCTGGGCATCCTGCTGCCCATCGGCCTGTTCATCCTGGTCAATACCATCACCCTGTACCGCCAGGCGCTGGCGGCCGTGAACACGGCTTACGACCGCACCCTGCTGGCATCCGCCAAGTCGATTGGCGAACACATCGAGGCGCAGGGCGAAGGCGACACCGCGCAGCTGCACGCCACCGTGCCGTACGCGGCGCTGGAGGCCTTTGAGGCCGACAACCGCAGCCGCATGGTGTACCGCATCTCCAGCGTCAAAGGTGCGTTGATTGACGGCTTCAGTGAGCTGCCGGCCTGGCGCGGCCACCTGCCGGACCGCGGCCCGTATGCTGCGCTGGTGGCGTTTTATGACGATACGTTTCGCGGCGACCCGGTGCGCGTGGCGGTGCTGCTGCAACCCGTCGCCATGGACCGCGCGCGTGCCATGGCCGTGGTGCAGGTGGCCGAGACACTGGAATTGCGCCGCACCCTGGCGCGCCAGATTCTGATCGATACCCTGTGGCGCCAAGCCGCTCTGCTGTCGGTTATCGCCCTGGTGGTGATTGTGGTGGTGCAGCGGGCGACCCGGCCGGTGCGCAAATTGAGCGCGCAGCTGCAAGCCCGGCCTGATGGCGACCTGACACCACTGCAAGCGCCGGACGCCCCGCGCGAACTCATTCCGCTGCTGGAGGCCACCAACAACCACATGGCCCGCCTGCAACATCTGCTGGCGCACCAAAAACGCTTTGTCCGCGACGCGTCGCACCAGCTGCGCACGCCGCTGGCGGTGCTCAAAGTTCAAGTGCAGTCCGCGCTGCGGGGCGACGTTGACCCCAGACAGGCGCTCCTCGAGATCAGCGACACGGTCGAGCGCGCCACCGTGCTGGCCAACCAGATGCTGTCGCTGGCCAAAGTGGCGCAACTGGTTCAACAGCCGGCAAGCAGCGACATCGACTGGGCCCAGGTGCTGCGGGAAGTGGCGCTTGACGTCTCGCCGCTGCTGGCGGCCAAGGACCTTGATTTTGAAATTTCAACGGCCCCGTCATTGATCCGCACCCACGACTGGATGCTGCGTGAACTCTCGCGCAACCTGCTGCACAACGCGATTCGCTACACCCCGGCCCATGGCACGCTGGCCGTGCAGCTGGTCTGTGATGCGCGGTGTGCGGCCCTGGTGATCAGCGACAGTGGCCCCGGGATTTCGCCTGAACTGCGCGCGCGGCTGTTCCAGCCCTTCTCGGCTGGCGAGACACGTTCTGGCTCGGGCCTGGGGTTGGCCATCTGCCATGAAATCGTGCAGGCACTGGATGGCAACATCAGCCTGGACAATCGCGAGGCACATGGGCGCATCAACGGTCTGGACACCACCGTGCGTCTGCCGTTGGCACACAATTCAGGCTGATATGGAACAACTTCGAATCGACAAGTGGCTATGGGCCGCACGTTTTTACAAAACCCGAACGCTGGCGAGCGAGGAGATTGTGAAAGGACGCGTCCAGGTCAACGCACAGGTCGCCAAGCCATCGCGCGAAGTCAAGGTGGGCGACACGGTGGTGATTCGGCAGAGCCCGGTCATCCGGACGCTCACGGTGCTGGGCATCACCCAGCAGCGTGGCCCGGCCACCAGCGCGCAACAGCTGTATGCCGAAACCCCCGACAGCATTCGAGAGCGGGAACGCGCCGCCGAGCAACGGCGCCTGGCCAGTGAACCGGCGCAGACGATTGAGCATGGTCGCCCTACCAAACGCGACCGGCGCAACATCGAAAAGGCGCTGAGCCAGAAACTGTAATTCCGGCCCGATCCGAAGCATTTATTGACATTTGTCATGCCTCGAATATTGCATATTGCCTATTGTTACCAGGCCCGCCAGACGGCGCGCACAGGAACAAAGAGGCAAGTCATGCTTGAGAAACAATTCGTTGGCTTTCCAGATCTCATTCAAGATATTGACGATGAGCCCACCCGACCGATGCCGCTGGACGAACTGCCCCGGCAGGCCCGCATCGACCATGAAATGGCGATCATCAGGACACACCAAGCGCGCATTGCCAAAGCGATCGAAATGTTCTGGGGGCACCGGGACTGCCCTGACTACCTGCAACAATTGATTCTCAGCGGTGGCGACGATATCGGCCGAGCGCGGGTCGGTTTCAAACACGAGGTGCTGGCAGCCCTCATCAACCTCACAGCACTGCACGAAGTGCGGCAGGATTGAACGGGTCTGAGGGCGTCTGCTAGCTCACCTTTTCCAGCGCCAGCAGGCCCGTAGCGGTGTTGGAGATCGGGATGTGGTAATTGCTGTGCACCTTGCGCACACCGCTCGCCGGGCCCGTCGTCAGCGCGGCCCGCATCGCCAGCCACATCAGCAACTCCACGCCCTGCGTGCCCGTCTTCTCAACAAGTTCGTGAATGCTGAACTGCGTGGCCCACTCGGGGTTGCTCTGCAGACTCTCCATGAACTGCAAGTCAAACTCCTTGTTGATGTGCCCCGCACGTTCGCCGTCCAGCTGGTGCGACAGACCACCGGAGCCGATCACCGCCACTTTTTTGTCGCTGTCCCACGCCGCAATCGCCTCGCCCACGGCCCGGCCCATCGCATAGACGCGGCTGGCTTTGGGCAGCGGGAACTGCACGGTGTTGATGCAGATCGGCACCACCGTCACCGGGCAGTCGCCCTCTGGCCACAGAAGTTTCAGCGGCAAGGTGCAGGCATGGTCCACCAGCATTTCCTGGCAGGTGACGATGTCGAACTCTTTCTCCACCAGTGTGTTGATGATCTGCCATGACAAGTCCAGCTCACCCTTGAAGGGCGGTAGCGTGGGAATGCCCCAGCCTTCGTCGGCGTTGCTGTACTGCGGCGCGGCGCCCACGGCAAAAGTGGGCATCTTGTC